>JAVVHK010000135.1:0-4536 GCA_032249525.1 Bacteroidota bacterium
CAGTATCAAGAAACCGACGAACTTCTGCAAAAAGCTCAGGAGTTAGAGTAAAGTCCTTCTCCACCACCCCTCCCGCTCGCCCGCCGCTATGTCGTTTAGTTTATTTTGTTTTGTAGGCGTGGACGGGAGAGTCTACGAGCTTTTAGAAAAGGCTTTAGCCGGGGAGTTTCTCTCCGTGGAAGAAGGCGTTTATCTCTATGAGCGGGCTCCTATGCCCCTCCTTATGGAAGCGGCTCATCTCCTACGTCTCAAACTCAAAGCCGACACCCCCCACATCGTCACCTGGCAAATAGACCGAAATGTCAATACCACGAACATCTGCGTAGCCAACTGTAAGTTTTGCAATTTTTTCCGTCCGCCAGGTCATCCCGAAGGTTACATTACGGATGATGAGACCTATAAGCGAAAGATTGAAGAGACTCTGGCTCTGGGAGGAGACCAACTGCTTCTGCAAGGCGGCCACCATCCCGACCTCGGCATTGCCTATTATGAAGAGCTATTTCGCAAACTGAAAAGCTGGTATCCTCATCTACGCCTGCACGCCCTTAGCCCTCCGGAAATTGTGCACATCTGTAAAAAAGACGGATTAACCTATGAAGAAGCCTTATTACGGCTCCGAGCGGCGGGGATGGATTCCCTTCCGGGCGCAGGCGCTGAGATACTCGTAGATCGCGTGCGCAAGATCATTTCCGCTGGGAAATGTACCGCAGACGAGTGGCTGGAAGTAATGCGCACCGCCCACCGCCTCAAAATCCCTACCAGCGCTACGATGATGTTCGGACATGTAGAAACGATTGAGGAACGTTTTATTCATTTGGAGAAGATTCGTGCGCTTCAGGCGGAGAAACCGGCTGATAGCTTGGGTTTTACGGCGTTTATTTTATGGCCTTTTCAGGATGAGGGGACGAAGCTCAAGCGAGTGCGGGGCGTCCGTAATAAGGTTACCGCTGTAGAGTATGTGCGCATGCTGGCCCTCTCCCGACTAATGCTGCCCAATATTCCCAATATTCAAGTTTCTTGGCTGACGGTAGGGCCCGAGGTTGCGCAGGTGTGTCTGCATGCGGGTGCCAATGACATGGGGTCTATCATGATTGAGGAGAATGTCGTGTCGGCCGCGGGGGCGCGCTATCGGTTTTCGGCGGCAGAGATCCAGCAGGTGATTCGGGAGGCGGGTTTTGAACCGCGGTTACGAGACCAGCTGTATAACTTCCGAGAACTGCCAGCGGGGATAAGCTAAGAAAACAGCTATCCCAAATCCCCCTACCTTTGCCCTATGCCTAAGCATCCCGGCCTTTCCGAACCATGGAACCTCCGAACTTCCACCCTCCGTCCAACCATTGCCGACCTCTATGCGAATCCCCCCCTAAACCAACCCCTCACTATAAGCGGCTGGATACGCACCCGCCGCTCCACCAAAGCCGTCAGCTTCGCCGAAATCACCGATGGCTCCACCCTCCGCTCCCTCCAAGTCGTACTCCCCCACGACAAAATCCCCCGCGACCGCATAGAAACCGACCTCCACACCGGCGCCAGCCTCACCGTTACCGGCCAACTCATCCCTACCCCAGACCGCCCACAACCCTTTGAACTCCAAGCCGAATCCTACACCCTCCATGGCCACGCCAACCCCAATACCTACCCCCTCCAGAAAAAAGCTCATTCCCTGGAATTCCTCCGAGAAATCTCCCACCTACGCGTACGTACCCGCACCTTCCAGGCTGTCTTCCGAATCCGCCATGGCGTCTCTATCGCCATCCATCAGTTTTTTCACGAACGCGGCTTTATCTATGTGCATACGCCTATTTTGACGCCCTCGGACTGCGAAGGCGCCGGACAGCTCTTTCAAGTGATTACCACCGAAGATTCCGACCCTCATGCTTTCTTTGGCCGCCCTGCCTACCTCACCGTCAGTGGCCAGTTAGAAGCCGAAATCCTGGCTATGGGCCTCGGACGCGTCTATACCTTCGGCCCTACCTTCCGAGCCGAACCCTCCCATACCCCTCGCCATCTGGCCGAATTCTGGATGATAGAACCCGAAATGGCCTTCTTTGACCTCAACGACACCATGGACCTCGCCGAAGACCTCCTCAAAAACCTCATCCGTTACCTCCTGCGCCACCATACCGAAGAGCTATCCTTCCTCACAGAGCGGTATGACCCCGACCTCTTGGCCCGCTTAGAAAGCACCAAAGAAAGTGCCTTCCTCCGCATCTCCTACACCGAAGCCATAGACATCCTCCAAAAAAGCGGCCGAGATTTCACTTATCCCCCCATCTGGGGCACCGACCTCCAAGCCGAACACGAACGTTACTTAGTGGAAACCTACGCCCAGCGCCCCGTCATCGTCTATAACTACCCCCGCGACATCAAAGCCTTCTACATGCGCCAAAATGACGATGGCAAGACCGTAGCCTCTTTTGATGTCCTCTTTCCCGGAATCGGGGAAATCATCGGCGGCTCGCAGCGGGAAGAGCGCCTGGACCGCCTAGAAAGCGAAATGCAGCGCCGAGGCATGAACCTCGCCGCTTATCAAGCATACTTAGACACTCGGCGCTTCGGAACCGTACCCCACAGCGGCTTTGGACTGGGATTAGAGCGATTCCTCCTCTTTGCTACGGGGCTGACCAATGTACGTGATGTAATTCCCTTCTTCCGGGCCGCCGGTCAAATGGCATAGCTTATGTGGGAGCGCGGCTTTGCCACCATCGGCCTCCTGATTATGTCCAATATCTTCATGACCCTTGCGTGGTATGGGCATTTACGCGCCCAACCCGCTCAAAATCTGAGCCTGAAAGGCTGGCTCATGGTAGTGCTGGGAAGCTGGGGCCTGGCGTTTTTTGAGTATATACTCCAGGTACCCGCTAATCGGATTGGGTATAAGGGATTAGGCGGCCCCTTCTCTCTGGTCGCCCTCAAAGTCATTCAGGAGGCCATAGCCCTGCTGGTCTTTGTGCTGGTAGCCAAAGTGCTTTTTCGGGGAGAGACATTAGAATTGCGACATTATTTAGCGCTACTTTTAGTGCTGGTAGCGGTGTGGTTAGCCGCTTAGAGAGCTTGTGGGCTAAGGTCTACTGCTTTGTCGGAGGGCATTCTGGTTGGTGATCACGATCACGGCATCCAGGGCATCTACATTGCCGTCGCTATTGAGGTCGGCTATGGAGAAGCCTCCATAGGTGATGCCGTTCCGGGTGATGACGAAGTCGTAGTCGGCGGCGTTGATCCAGCCGGCATCCACATGGGCACCGCCCGGAATAAAGGCGTTATGGAGGTCTGCGCAGTTGCCCGCCCAGGCGGCCGCCCGCAAGGTACCCCCCGGCCCCGGCACGAAAGTATAGTGCTCCCCAGGGATTCCCTCTAAGTAGGTGGGATCCCGCAGGTCTATGCTATCTGCCTCCCCCACCCCCCGCACAGGCAAACTCAACTCAGGCGTATGAAGGGGCAAGTGATTCGGAAACCGCACCGTAATATACTTCGGGGTAGTAGGATCACAATGACAAAAATGAAGCGTGTCCGCACTGCCAACAGGAAAAACAATACTACTTAGGGGCGCTCCGTAAAAGTAGAGACGCCCAGCGGTGTCTATTAGAGCGTAGGCACTATCCACGACGGGCCCTGAGGGACTTTCCCGCAGCTCCACCCGAGCTAGCGCAGTCCAAGGCGTATCGCAGTACCAAGTACCCGCCCCCGGACAGGGACCCGAAGGCTCTACCGGGAAAAGGTTCCAGGCCTTCATAAGAGAATCCCCAGCCACATAAGGAAGGCGCCAGAGGGAGTCAGAAGACACGCCCAGGATGCGCTGATTATATTCTGCGATGTTGTATCGCGTGAGGAATGGATGCGGCCGATGGAAGAAGGTTGTAGCGTTATACGAGCCTTCCAAAGCAGTATTCAAGCGAAGGCGATGCCCCTCTCGGATGCGAATCGGATGCGCTAAACTGGAAGTAGAGACCAAATAACTCCACTTCGGCGCAGCAATAGCTGCCCGAATCGTATCATAACCTGGCTGAGTAGCCCGCCACCGATGAATCTCATCCCCCCCTGCGATCGGAGTCAATTTCCCCTGGCCTGATGTAGCCGGGCTAAAGAGCCTATGGCTTACCCGACAGCCGTTATCTACTACTTCGGTGTCTCGCCCAACATAGCTGTGGAATACCTGCCCTAAACAAACGGTATCAGGTGCCTCTAACCAAACCCCAAATCTGGGCAGGTGATAAAAGGGATAGTACAAGGGCTTTCCCCCGCTGCATCCAGAGAGCGATATGGCTAAATAGGTAGAGTCCAGCCCCGGCCCGCTGGCAGAGGGCCACCCAAACTGTACGGTTGCGCCCACAGCAGTCGGTGTAACCGCAGAGCCACCAACTGAGGTCACAGACCCAATAGAGCTGATAGTAGCAAGGGTATCCCCTGATCCAGACAGGGCTATGGGGACTGCAAGCTTGAGAAAGGCACCAGCGGAAATAACTATGGCACCGCTGCGTAAAACAGCCGCGGTAGAACTTATCCCGCTTATCCAGTCTGATAGACCGTACTGACAGC
>JAVVHK010000136.1:0-4449 GCA_032249525.1 Bacteroidota bacterium
TCTGTGTTGGGGGGGGGCGGGCCCGCCCCCGGGGGGGGGGGGGGCGCCCCCCCCGCGGGCCCCCCCCCCCCCCGGGGGCGCCCCCCGCCGCCCAAAAAGAAAGTTTATTAAGAAGAGGCACACTGGGAGCGGTGCCAGCCCCCGCTGGGGGCTGGCACCACCTAAAAAGAAAGTCTATCCCGGGAAAGAGTATTACAGGCAGCTTCTGGAGGTGTTATCGGAGAAAGGAAGAGCACTCCTTCGGGATGGGAGGTATTCGGTGCTTCCTAACGTCTGAGCCATATTCGGCCGGAATGCACTTCGCCACCACAGAGAACCTGGTAGAAATAGACTCCTGAGGCTGCCTGAGGCGGAAGAGCCCATGTTATCAGGTTTTCTCCGGAGAGGCTAGTGATCTCTTGGCCCAGGGCATTGTAGAGATGCACGGTCATAGGGCCTTCTTTGCCCCGCAGGAGGAAGTGCACCTCTTCACCGAAGACTATTACTTCTACTGCGGAGGAGGTTTCGGAGGCGAGGTGATACTCCACCACATTAGAGGTGAGGGTTGTTCCCTCTGGCAGGAGGGCCCTCACTTGATACCAGGCGTGGTCGGGGGCATCAAGGTCGGTCCAGCGGGTAGCTTCTGGTCCCGTGGTAGTGAGCAGGGTCCAAGTACGGCCTTCGTCTAAGGACCGTCTAATCTGGTAGGCCTGTACGGGAATAGCCTGCGAAGGTTGCCAAGCTAAGCGGGCTTTATCAGGCCCACCATAGAGCCAGAGGCGAAGCATGGCACTTGGTAGAGGTGTAGGACTTGTGAGGATACCAAACTCGGAGAAGGCGGCGAAGCTATTGCGGCGCACGATCCCCCCTGCGGGCGTTACATAGATGCCGGTGAGGGTCTGCGACCAGTCGGCGCCGTTTCCATTGGGGCGCTTACCTAAGGTGTACTGAAGGGGATCGGCGGGCAGGGTAAAGCCGATAGGATACGAGATGGCATCGTACAGGCCTGCGGTCGGTGCTACATCGGGGTCCACCTGCCAGTAGCCCGGCGGCAGGGCAATCTGCCATTGCGCCCCACTCTCAGAAACTGCCGGAGAAGGGTCCGTCGGATCCCCCGCAATGAACTGCGTAGTCAGATGACTCACCCCGGTGAGCGGCTGCCGGATCAGTACATCAAACCGCTCATAATCCGTGGTGCTGCCCACATCAAAGCGATATTGTCCTAAACCCTGGATGTTTCGGCGCAGGCGCCCCACGACATGGCCCCCTGTGCGACTGACAGCAAAGAGCGATGGGTTCTGCACCCAGAGAATAACATTATTGGCATTGGCATCCACATAGCCGCTGGTAAGAGCCAGTTCTAAGTTGTTTTTGACGATGGTAGGGCCGCCGCCTCCTAAGGTCTTGACGCCGGTATTTTCAAAGCGCAGGTCCCAGAAGGAGCGATTGCCGCGCAGGGTCTGGTTGCCAGCTCCATAGAGGGTAACTTTGCCGCCCGTTAGGGTATAAGCGCCGCTCAGCTCAGGGAGGGTAGTACCGAGACGGGCCAGGCGCAGCTCGCCACCGGTCATCACCAGCGGTGCGGGGCCGCCGGCCCCATCTCGGAGCCGATTCGTCTGCGCATCATAAATGCCGCTGTGAATGGTCATCGTGCCATTGATGCGCACATCGCCCGCCTGCTGGAGGACAGTGCCCGAAGTCTTATTGACCACCAGGTTATGAAGGTTGAGGGTGATGTTAGCGGAAATCTGCTGCAGGGCGTTATTATCTAAGCACGTGAGGCAGGGGCCATTGAGGAGGACGGTGCTGCCGGTGTGCGTGATGGTGCCCGTGGTATAGCTGAGGTCTCGGTAGAGGGTAACTGTCCGATTGCTCATGTCAAAGTCGCCGCTGATGCGTAGGCTGCGGCAGGAAAGATCAGCTTCCAGGGTGGTTTTACCCGCAATGATGGCATAGTCGGCATCTATGTTGGTGCCTGTGCCGCGGTAGCGGGTATCTGCTCCCCCTAAGCGCACATCCGCATCCGGCGTAGTTCCCGTAGAGGTGATCTCGCCTTCATTGAGGAGATTGCCCCGCACGGTAAGATGGACGGTGGAAGCATCGTCAATGGTAATCTTACCGAAGTTACACACATGGCGCACTTCTACGGGGCTACTGATCACCACATGTTTGTCGGCGGGGATTTCGGCGTCTTCGGTGGGGGTATCGGGCACATTATTCAGACTCCAGTGAGCCGCTACATGCCAGGAGCCGCCATTGGGGCCGATGTACTGGTTACTGCTGAAGCTAGGGACACCCTTATAGCCCACGATGCGGATGTCGTCTACAGCGATGGAGGGATCTACGCCGCAGCCATCATTCTGGTTGCGCCACCGGAAGGCGATCCGGAATTGCGTACTACTCATAGCTGCCGCCGGCACGCGCCAGCGAATACGCGTCCATCGCCCTTGACCACCCCAACAAATGTCTGATTCTAACACCTGCATGGGATTGGCATCCATCCCCAGCGCCCCTGCTACCACCCAGTAGTCTACGCCTGGCGTCGCCACCGGACTTATCCAAGTAGCCCCACCATCCGTACTATACTCAAAGCTGGCCCAGTCCGACCCGCACAAGCCATACGCCCCATACGCAATAAAGTCAAACTGCACCACAATAGAATCATAAGGATACAGCGCCCCGGCGGTAAAGTTGATATTGCTATTGAGGTAGATGCGCTTGTCGGTATTAGCGCCATCGTCATAGCAGGCACCCGAGCATATCCAGGAGCACAACCCCCCCGTGGCCCCCATGTAGAGGCTCTTATCACTCCCGCCGGCAGTACCACAATCAGGTGGCGTAACACCTGCCTCATTCGCATCTATGCGCCAGTGATTGGGACAAAGGTTACTGCCGTTTTGAATAAACTGCGTCCGCCACCCGCAGCTCGTAGCCCCATTACTGCTGAAAACATAGTTCGCGCACCCGTCAAAGTCCTGCGTATAAAACACCGTGCTATCTACGCTGCTGGTGGAGGTTCCGCCGCAGGCGCAGGAAGCGATATTGAGGATTTGGGTGGCGATGGTGTCGTCGGTGCCATCGGGGGTGGTTACGGAGAGCTGGACGGTGTAGGTGCCGGGGTTAGTGAAGGTAACTGTGATGGGGGAGGCATTCGGGCCGGGAGCGATATTGACGCCGGTGGAAGGCGTGATGGTCCAGGTGCGACTGATGAAGGGCTGCCCTCGGAGATCAGAAATGTCTGTCAGCGTAATAGTAGTGGGAGAGCCAGGTGGCGGAGAGGGATTGAGGGCACAGGCGCTCCTCCTATCCGCAGTGAAGTTAGCAATCGGCGGACAGTCCGTAACGGTAATGTAGTTTGTCTGCGTGAAGGTGTGGGTGCCGGCCGCATTCGTAGCCGTGAGGCTCACCGTGTAGGTGCCATTGGCCGTGAACTGAACCTCAGGATGGACGCTATTCGGATCGGTGCCACCCACATAGATAAAGGTACCGGGGGTGATAGTCCAAGTGTAGGTAGTGGCTAAGTCGCAGGGGACGGAGGTGAGGTTTGTGAAGGTGACGGTTTCGTACTTGCAGACCGTGGTTTTGTTAGCGGTGAAGTTGGCCGTAGGGGGTGCGGCCGCCTCTATGCGGATGTTATCTACATTGAACCCGGCCGAAAGGGTGTAATCGGCCGTAGTCATGGGAAAGCTATTGTCGTTGCGCCAGCGGAAGGCAATGCGGAGGTTAGGAATATTTTCGGCATCGGTGGGAAAGTTGAAGGTGAGGCGAATCCAATTATTGCAGGTGCCTGCGGCAAAGTGATACGTTAGCCAGACAGGCCCGGGAATAGTGGCCTGTATATTAGGCACCAGCACTTTCCAAGTGGCCCCGCCATCTGTACTGTAAAGGATGGAGGCGTAGCTACGCACGCGGTCCCGGTCGCCTCCTAGGTAAAAGTCGGCGGTGAGGCGGAGGCAGGTTTTGCCAATGGTGCTAATGTCTTGGTTGTAGTAGGCCCACTGGTCGGTGTTTCCATCTTCGCCGAAGCCCTGGTTAGACCAGCTGTACTCATCGCCGTAGTCGGGGAAGTTGATATAGCCGAGGACGGCACCGTCGCTACTGGCTTGGGCGGTGATGTGGAGGCTGCGGTTGACGGGGCCGCCATTCGTGTAGGGATTGGGGAGGTCATTCGGCGGGCCGCACTCGGCCCGGTGTCCCCGCACGAAGTTGCCACTGGCATCCAGCTCGGGGGTATTAGCGTCGTTGATGACGAAGTAGTTGTGGCCCGGGTCATTAGTGACATAGCTAAGGCCTGGAATGCCGGGGGGCGTGGGATTATTTTTACTGCCAGGGGGGCTTTCGGTAACCCAATTCGCTGCGGAGGGCCCGTCAAAGGTTTCCTCCCAGACCAGCACCTGTCCATAGCCCGATAGCAGCAGCCCCAATCCGATAAGGTAGGAGCGCATGAAGCAAAGTTACGGAGAAATTTGG
>JAVVHK010000137.1:0-4441 GCA_032249525.1 Bacteroidota bacterium
CTTTCTGGTACTCCGCCTGGTAGATTGCGGGTAAAATCTGAAAAAGAGGTTGGCCAGCGCGCACAAACTGCCCTTCATCCACATAAATGGCCTGTAGATAGCCCCGCTCTAAGGCTCGAACCTCAATATGCCGTGCCGCCCGAATCTGACAGACATACCGATCATACAGAACGGTGTCTTTTCGCAAAGGAGTCGTTACTGGGAGTCGGGGTTTTTCCTGGTGGGGGGAAGCATGACTACTGCAAGCGGCTGCCCAGAGCCAAACCGTCACCAGTGTGCAGGAAGGAAGAGAGAGAGCCCTTCTTCTCCTCTTGCGGAGAAATCCGCCCAGAGGAAACATGGCGGGCAAAGGTATGGCATTTCTGAGATTCCATGCCTATGGGCAAACGCCATGCGCCAGGCATGGAAGGTAGGGGGTCAGGTAAAATAGTTTGGGACTGACGGGCCAGAAATGCGGCTGGATGGGGTATAACGCCTTCCTACGGCCTTCCTCTTGCTGGATGGAGGGTGTGCTCCGGAGGATTCCCATGGGGATTTTCAGGCGGGTGGGGTAAAGAAGCTGTAAAACTCACCCCAAAAGCACCTCTACCGCTTAAGCAGCTGATAGCTCGCCTTCCCCTGCTCAGAAACTACCTCCAAGAAGAATAACCCTTTGGCTAAGCCCTCCAACGGCACCTGGTAATAATGCGTGCCCGCACTGGGCGTCTTTATAGTGTAGGTCGCCACAGTCTGACCTGAGGCACTTATCAAGCGAAGGGTAAGGGGCATGGCCCGCATCGTATAAAGCTGAAGTGTTACAAAATCTTCAGCGGGATTGGGATAGACCCCCACCAGCGTAAATCCGGGATGGTTCAACGAAGTGCCGGTGGATTGGCGAGGAATAAGGGGTGGGTTGTAGTTAGGACCGACGGAGATAGGCGCACTAGCTTTGCGCAAAAAGCGCTCGCCCTGACGTACATACCAACTTTCGCCCGGCGACTCCCCAGGTATGGGCTGATCTATCCGATTCGCAAAAAACCAGTCCCCCTGCACACTATCCGCCACTACCGTCATAATCACATAACCGTGCTGGGAGAGGTCTACATACTTCACGTGGGGATTTTGGCTTTTGACAATGGAGGGATTGGCAAAACTTCCCAGGAAGCTGGCATTGGCGGAGGTGATGCTGGGGCTTACGAATTCCACAGCGGTGGAGCCGGCGCCCGTTAAGCTATTGTAGCTTCCCGGCCCGAAAGGCAGGTCATTGGCCCAGGAGGTGTGAATATCGCCTGACAAGACCACTACGCCGCTGATGTTGTTGTTCTTGATGAAAGTCATGAGGGTTTCGCGTTCGGCGGGGTAGCCGTCCCACTGGTCGGTATTCACGGGGACGCCGAAAGCCCGTAAGGGCGCCATCATCACCTGCTGGCCGAGGATTTTCCAAGTAGCGGTAGAGGTGCCCAGCTGGCTCAGAAGCCAGTTTCGCTGGGTGAGGCCCATCATACTTCTATTAGGGTCGTTGAGGGAAGGGGAGGTAGCTGAGACCTGCTGGTCCCGGTCGTAATGACGGGTATCCAGCACGATGAGGTCCGCCAGCGTGCCGAAGCTAAACTTTCGCCATAAGCGCAGAGAGTCGCTCGGGTCGGGCATCCAGAAAGGCATCCATTCATGATAGGCGCGTAGCATAGCGGCCTTCCGAGCCGCAAAAGAACCTTCAGTGGCTGGATCATGATTTTGAGCACCCGCTTTCCAGGCATCGTTGGCAAGCTCATGATCATCCCATACGACGATGAAGGGGAAGTTCTGATGGAGCCACTGGAGGCAGCTATCCAGCCGGTAGTGCGAATAGCGGATGCGATAGTCCTCTAAGGTGAGTATCTCCTTAGGCGGCTCAGACTGGCGCACATTATTGGGGGAGGGGCCGTATTCGTAGATGTAGTCCCCGACATGCAGGATGAAA
This sequence comes from Bacteroidota bacterium, assembly GCA_032249525.1. GTDB lineage: Bacteria > Bacteroidota > Bacteroidia > SpSt-205 > SpSt-205 > JAPYWM01. Next base: position 1,940 of record JAVVHK010000137.1, read on the forward strand.
TCCACATCGTTGCGGAGAGTGATATTTTCGTAAGCGGTGTAAAAGCCATTCTGATAGTCGGCACACGAGACGAGGGCAAACCGAATCCGAGTAGGATTGGCTGGTAGCGTGCGCGTGCGCCCGATGGGCGAAGTAGTATTTAGCGCTGAAAAGCGATAGTAGTACCACCGATCTGGCTGGAGGCCCGTTACCAGCACTTTCACCGTGTAATCCCGGTCTGCATCCGTGGTCGTAGTACCCGATGCCACTATATTAGTAAAAGTGGTATCGGTAGCCACCTGCCAGCTTACGGGGATATTACCCGTCCAGTTTTGGGGAGGCGTGACACGGGTCCATATCACCACGCTATTTTGGGTGGGGTCTCCGGAGGCCACGCCATGCAGGAAGGGCGCCTGACTCATACGTACATAAGCCCGATTGGGATGGGTCGTCTGCGCCCAGAGAAAGGCAAAAAGCCAAGGCATTAGGTACCTGCGCATAAGCACAAACATAAGGCTTATTCACGAAAGTCCGTAGCACCCTCGGTAAAAATCCGTTACGCCTCTCGGCGAGCTCGCCTACTGAGCCCACGACCTTCCAGCTGCTCCTTTATCCTATAAGGCGGGTGTTACCTTTGTGAGGTATGCTTTTTGGGGCTTTGGCGATTTATCTGATTATCAGTCTGGGCATAGGGCTATTGGGGCGGTGGCGAGTGCGGCCTACGCTGGAGGGATACTTCGCTGGCAATCGGCGCATTCCCTGGTGGGCGGCGGCCCTGAGTATGGTAGCGACTACTTTTGCTGTGGATACCCCCCTCGCTATTACGGAGTATGTTCGGGAAGGGGGTTTGGCTGCCAACTGGCGCTGGTGGAATATGCTCATAGGCGGCATCCTCAGCACAGTCGTCTTTGCACCCCTCTGGCGTCAAAGCGGCGTCCTTACGGATAGCGAGTTTCTCACCATTCGTTATGGGAAGGGCTTTCTCCCCCGCCTGCTACGGGCCTTTCGGGCTATCTACATGGGAATCTTCATCAATCTCATCATTATGGGCTGGGTTCAGCTGGCCATGCTTACCGTTTTGCGGACTTTCATAGAACTTTCCGCCTCGCAGGCCTGGGGCGTGCTTGTGGTAGCGACTTTGGTTACGGTGCTTTACACGCTGTGGGGCGGCTTGTGGAGCGTAGTTTGGGCGGATGTGCTCCAGCTGACGTTGGCGCTTTCTGCGACCACCCTCCTGATGGTTCGGGTGATAACGCGCCTGGACTTATCACAAGTGCCTGCTCAATACTGGAGCTTTTGGCCGGGACTGGATGGGCTGGGCTGGGGTCTTTGGGGGGCGGTGGCTTTTCTGGGCCTGCAATGGTGGGCTAGCTGGTACCCCGGCGCCGAACCCGCCGGTGGAGGCTACATCCTCCAGCGCATGGCCTCTACGCCCTCTCCCCATCACGCCCAAATGGCCCTCGCCTTATTTCAGGTGCTTCATTACATTGTGCGCCCTATGACCTGGTTTGCCGTAGCCCTCGGCTCTCTGATCGTCTTCCCCACGCTCACCGACCACAAAGCGGCCTACCTCCTCATGGGCAAACAGTTCCTCTCCCCCACTGAACAGGTCTTCCTCCTGATTGGACTAGTAGGGGCCTACACCAGCACCATCTCTACCCATCTCAACTGGGGCGCCTCCTACATAGCCAACGATTTAGGCCTAGACGAAAAATCCAGTTGGACCGCTGGCCGCTGGACCACGTTCGCACTGGGCATCCTCAGCCTCGGCGTCGTCCCCCTCATGGATAGCGTCGCCAAAGCCTGGAATTTCCTCTTAGAAACCGGGGCCGGCATGGGTCTGGTCCTCATCACCCGGTGGTTCTGGAAACGCATCTCCGTCTATAGCGAACTCACCGCTCTCATTGCCCCACCCCTGGGCTATCTCTTCTTTCATGAGGTAATCCCGCTCCCCTTTCCCCAAAGCTATATCGCTACCGTCGCCTGGACGGTGGGTTGGGTGCTCTTAGTGAGCTTAGTAGGTAAGCCTACCCCCGAACCCATCTGGGCAGCCTTTCAAGCGAAAGTCCGCCCCACCCTGCATCCCCGCCAGCTCTTCTTGTGGCTCTTAGGCGTAAGTGGAGGCTACCTCACTCTGGCAGGCTTATTAGAGCTTTTGCGCTCAAGTACCTTTTTTTCACCTATCCTCCTGCTGGGCTTGGGAGCTCTCATCCTCTTCTTTTACCTCTTAAACCGGAAGCCCTAAAAAACCCGTAGCCTCTCTTCCGCGCCTTACAAGCCGGCGTCTAATACCATTCCTAAAGACACAGATTCTTAATCATGAAGGCAGGGCATTCAAAGCTTGACGGATGTAGTGCCACCCTACCAGCGATGAGACCTTTCCCTCGGCTTCCAACCGTCGTAGCACCTCTCCCACCGCCGCCTTCTTCGCTTCTATGCTCTCATACCTCCGCCCCTCTACCCATCGTCGAACCTCCTCAAATACCCGCTCCGCAGGATTGAGCTCAGGAGAGTAGGGCGGTT
>JAVVHK010000138.1:0-4436 GCA_032249525.1 Bacteroidota bacterium
GCGGCGGCCCCACAAAATACCACTGACTCGCATTCAGAAACCCTTTGCATCAAGTTGAGATACCTTTCTTCTCTTTGCCGACCTATCTATCCTCCCGCGAAGGGGATATAGGAGCCATGGGGGCTTTTTTACAAGCTTGGACATGGGTCTAGCTGGGGGCTCCGCAATAAGGCTTGACTCCCTACCATCGTCTTTGTAGGCCACTCCCGACTTCTTCCTGCGTCTCTGCATCCAAGACCATTCGTAAGGGGATAAGGCTTTGAGGCGTGTATCTGAGGGAGGCCGGCTTTTACCCTGAGGGTATGGGAAAGTCGGCGGGGTGCGTCAGGCATCCTTCTTGCGGGGCATGTCTATGGGAAAAGTCTGGCTAGCGCTGAGAAAGCCGAGTGGTCCCCAGGGCAGGCTTTCTCGTTTTTCTCAAGCCCTTCTCTCATTGTAGGTTTGTCGTATGAATGACACGATCGTAGCTGTGGCTACGGCTTTGGCGCCGGCAGCGATTGGGGTGATACGTCTAAGTGGCCCTGAGGCCCTCCCCATAGCCTTAAAGCATTTTCGCTTCAAAGGAAAGCGCACCAAGCCCATACCCCGCTATGCCCATTTTGGTGAGATATGGGTGGATGACCAACTTTTGGATGAGGGGATTTTGCTCTACTTTCCTAAGCCGCATTCGTATACGGGGGAGGAGGTGGTGGAGATTTCGTTTCATGGCAGTCCTTATATTCTTCGGCGGGCGTTAGAGGCATTTCAGGTGGCGGGGGCGCGTTTGGCTCGGCCGGGGGAGTTTACGTTGCGGGCCTACCTCCATCGCAAGATTGCCTTGGACCAGGCGGAGGCCGTCGCCACGCTCATCCAGGCCCAAAGTGAGGCCGCTCATCGCCTCGCCCTCAGCCAACTGCGCGGCACCTACTTCCAAAAAGTCCGCCAGCTTCGCCAAAACCTCATTGATTACCTTGCCCTGCTGGAGTTAGAACTGGACTTTAGCGAGGAAGACGTAGAGTTTGCTTCTCGCAGCCAGCTGAAGGCCCTTCTTTCGGAGCTGCAGGGGGAAATAGAGCGGCTTTTAGCCTCGTACCGGATGGGGCAGGCCATCCAAGAGGGTATTCCCCTGGCGATCGTAGGGGAGCCAAACGTAGGGAAATCCACTCTTCTCAATGCGCTGGTGGGAGATGCTCGGGCTATTGTCTCGGACATTCCGGGCACGACCCGAGATACGATTCAGGAGCGGCTATTTATTTCGGGCTTTGAGCTTAGACTCATAGATACAGCCGGGCTTCGGGAAAAGCCTGCCGATCCTATTGAGGCGGAGGGGATTCGTCGCACTCAGAAAGCCGTCCAAGAAGCCTTCCTCACGCTGATTGTAGTAGAGGCACCTCGCTTTGACAACCTGCCTGCAATTGAGGCCCATGCTCAAAAACTCCTTGGCAAAATCCCCGAAAACTGCCTTTATGTGGCCAATAAATGCGACCTAATCCCCCCTCATCATCCGCTTTGGTCTATTCCCGATGTGATCAAAATCTCTGCCCGAAACGGCACTGGTTTGGAAGAGCTTCGGCAAAAAATCGTAGAAAAGTTATCAGCGCTGGGAGCTGGAAGCGAGGTTTTACTTTCCAACTATCGGCATTATGCGGCTTTTTTGGAGGCATTGGAGGCGGTGCGGGAGGCGCAAGCGCTTTTAGAGGCGCAGCGAGAGACAGAATTGATAGCCCAGGCCCTACGAGGCGCGGCTCATGCCATTGGCACCATCACCGGCGAAATCACACCCGACGACATCTTGGAGAGTATCTTCTCTCGGTTTTGTATTGGCAAGTAAGGGACGGAGTCGCTAAAATCCCTAACTTCGCCTAAGTGCGCGCAGAGGCTGCTTCGGTTTCGCCCCGTCGGATGACTTTGGGGGTGGTAACGGCTACGTTTGGGGTGTATTTGCTGATTGCAGTGCTGGCGTACTTTGTAAGTTATACGGAGGATGTAGCGGCCTTAGAAGGGGCCCCCAGCGCAGTCCCTCTTCATAATCCCACTGGCTGGATAGGAGCTCGTTTAGCCCATTGGCTTGTTTATCGGGGCTTTGGATGGATTGGGGTGCTTTTTCCGCTGCTTTTGACTTACATGGGTATTCGTTGGGTGCAGGGCCGCCCCGTGAAAAGGGTTTATCTTCTTTTCGGTTTAGCGGCGCTATACTTTTTTTCCACGCTGGGGGCTGTTTTAGGTCAGATAGGGCTGGTAGAAGACCTTTTATGGTGTGGGGTGGTGGGTGCGGCTTTCGCAGACCTCCTGGTACTGTATATTGGGAAGGTTGGGCTTCTTTTGAGCTGGGGCCTACTCGTGGGGGGAGTGGGATATTTCTTTTGGCGTTTGCGGAAAAGACAGGCGGCCCAGGTCATGGCTCCAGCTCCGGAATCCGCCCCTGAGGCTCCTTCGGCTGAAAGTTTAGCGGAAGAGCCAACTTCTGAGGCCGCAGAGCCCGATTTCTTCTTTACGATTCGGCCGCTGGCAGAGCCAGCTCATGAACCTGCTGCCTATAATGCCGGTGAGACTTGGTCTGCTTCGGCCCAGCCCTCAGAATCTAAAGAGAACGCCGCTTCGGTCCAGCCTTTAGCGTCTATCTCCTTTCCTGCCGATAAGGAAGGTGCCGTCCCCGATGAAGGGGGGCCCGCCCCAATCTCTACCTCTCCGCCAGAATCTCCCCAAGCAGAGCCCCTAAGGGCTTCCTTCTCTCCGCCCAGAAGCTCCCAACCTCTCCCCTTGCAAAATCCCCCATCTTCCCCCCTCTCGTCAGCCCCTTCTACCCGGGCTCCTCTGCATCAGTGGATTTTCCCTCCTATTACGCTTTTGGACATTCATGAGAGCCGTAGCGCCGCTCTCCCTACCGAAGCTGAGCTTGAAGCCCATAAAAATCAGATTGTAGAGACGCTCTCTCACTATGGCATTTCTATCACACGCATCACGGCCACAGTAGGGCCTACGGTAACCTTATTTGAGATTGTGCCTGCGCCAGGAATTCGTATTAGCCGAATCCGAAGTTTAGAAGACGACATTGCATTGAGTTTGGCGGCTTTGGGGATTCGGATCATTGCACCGCTTCCTGGGAAGGGCACCATAGGCATAGAGGTTCCTCATAAACACCCTCAGACGGTATCGCTGCGGGGGATTTTAGCGTCAAAGGCGTTTCAGGAGGGGCAGGGGGCTCTCCTTTTAGGGCTGGGTAAAACCATCAGCAATGAAGCGTACATTCGGGACTTAGCCCAGATGCCGCACCTTCTGATTGCCGGGGCCACAGGCCAAGGAAAGTCCGTAGCTCTCAATTGCATGATTCTTTCGCTCCTCTATCGCCGCTCGCCCCATGAGGTGCGCTTCCTGCTGATTGACCCGAAAAAAGTAGAAATGAGCCTCTATCAGCATTTGTCTAAACACTATCTCGTCCAAATCCCCACGCTGTCCTCAGGAATTATTACCGAGGTGGAGGAGGCTCTACCTGCGCTTCAAAGTTTGGTATTAGAGATGGAGCTTCGCTACGACCTTCTCAAGGAAGCCCGAGTGCGAAACATCACCGAATATAATGAGGCCTATCTTTCGGGGCGCTTGTCTCAGATGGAGGGTCATCGGTACCTGCCCTATATTGTGCTGATTATTGATGAGCTGGCGGACCTTATGATGACGGCGGGAAAGGAGGTGGAGACGCCGATTTGCCGGCTGGCGCAGCTGGCCCGAGCCGTAGGTATTCATTTGATTGTAGCGACGCAGCGACCTTCGGTCAATGTGATTACGGGGCTGATCAAAGCGAATTTCCCTGTGCGGATATCTTTTCGGGTGAGTTCGGGGGTAGATTCCCGCACAATTCTGGATGTGAATGGGGCGGAGCGGCTGATGGGACGGGGCGATATGCTATTTTCTATGGGGACGGAGATACTGCGCTTACAGAGTGGTTTTGTGAGCACAGCAGAGATAGAGCGGGTAGTGGCGTTTATTGAGAACCAACCGGTGGTAGAGCCTTACATCTTACCCGAACCCCCTCGTCCTGAGAGAGAGGAGGCGCCTTCCGCCGAGGAGGATGGGGAACGGGACCCGCTTTTTTATGAGGCGGCCTTGCTGGTAGTGCGTAGTCAGTACGGCTCTACATCGCTTTTGCAGCGAAAGCTGGGCGTGGGCTTTAGTCGCGCAGGGCGCCTAATGGACCAGTTAGAGAAAGCCGGCATCGTCGGCCCCGCCCGCGGCAGCAAACCCCGAGAAGTCCTCATCAAAGATGAAAGCCTCTTAGAAGCCTACCGATAAGCCTATCAGCCCCCCTCAGAATGCCCTGCAAGCAAGCCATGAGATTCAACTATAAATTCATTCCTAAAATCAACTTTTAGCGCACCCCTCAGAGCTTTTCCTCTGCAGATGAGCAGTCATATGCCATTTGCAATCAAAAACCTTTTGAGTGAAGAGAGAGGTTTTGGCGG
>JAVVHK010000139.1:0-4429 GCA_032249525.1 Bacteroidota bacterium
CGAAGTTTGTGTAAGATGTGACTCATACGCGTTCTATTTTGACGAGGTGAGCTACTTTTCGGAGCATGCCTAAGATAGCTAAGTTCACTTCTTTTTCTACAGTTTGGCCCCGACGCCGAAGGCCTAAGGCCCGCAAAGTCTCTTTCTGTCGGCGCGGGCAACCAATGCTACTGCGTACCTGCGTTACTCTCACTCGGATGCTCATAGGTCCCCTTGAAGACTTTTTGAAGTGGTATGTTTCTTCGTTGAGCGACGGTGATAGCGTCTTCCAAGGACATGAGAGCGGCCATGGTGGCGCGCACAACGTTGTGGGGATTAGAGGAGCCGATGATTTTGCAGATGGCGTCTTTGACGCCGAGAACGTTGAGGAGGGGTCGCATAGCGCCGCCAGCCACCAGGCCTGTACCTGGCGCCGCCGGCTTGATAATCACCCGCGTAGCCTCAAACTTAGCTGTTACCGTGTGGGGAATTGTCGTGCGCCGAAGCGGTATCCGATAAAGGTTCTTCTTCGCCGCTTCAATGCCCTTTTGAATGGCGTCATTGGCCTCTCTGGCTTTGCCCAGGCCAAAGCCCACCACCCCCTTCTGATCGCCGACCACGACTAAAGCGGCAAATCCAAAACGCCGACCCCCCTTCACAACCTTCGCCGTACGATTCAAATAAACAAGCTCGTCTATCAATGCAGAGGCTTCCTTAGAAGTAACTCGCTTCGCCATATGCTCTAAAATTGAAGTCCATTTTCGCGAGCGCCTTCGGCCAAGGCTCGCACATTTCCGTGATACTTATACCCTCCGCGGTCAAATACGACCTTCGTAATGCCGATACTCTTGGCGCGCTCAGCTATGAGACGCCCTACAGCCCGACTGCGCTCTATGCGAGGGACGGGTAAACTCGCTATTTCAGGCTCCCGAGAAGAAGCGTGCGCCAGCGTCCGGCCAGAATCATCATCAATGAGCTGAGCATAAATATATCGGTTACTACGAAAGACGGAAAGTCTCGGTCGCTCTGCTGTCCCACGTATCTTTTTCCGGATGCGCTTCCGAATGCGCAAACGCCGTAAACGCCTCTCCAAAATGCTCATAATAGCCTGCTATTTTTTACCTTTACCTTTGGCTTTTCCTTGACGCAAACGTAAGACTTCGCCCACATAACGCACGCCTTTACCCTTGTAAGGGTCTGGTGGACGAAGCCCCCGCAAAATAGCCGCCACCTGCCCAATCAGCTGCTTGTCTATGCTTTCCAGCCGGATCCGCAGCGGCTGCCCCCGCTCTTGAATAATCTCCGCCTTAACCCCCTCCGGCAAAACAACCGCTAACTCATGCGAATACCCCAGCGCAAACATTAGCAGATTTTCCCCCTTCTTTTCGGCGCGATACCCTACCCCTACGATTTCCAACTCCTTCACATACCCCTTGGAGACGCCTTCTACCATGTTGCGAATGAGGGCGCGATAGGTACCGTGGAGCGCTTTATCGGCTTTTTCGTCGGAAGGGCGAATTACCCGAAGCTGCCCATCACTCTGCTGAATATCAAAGCCCTCCTTTAGGGTAAGAGTCAGTTCTCCTTTAGGCCCTTTGACCTTGAGCAGGGGCGCCTGCCACTCTACCTTGACCCCGGGTGGAATCGGTACTGGTAATCTTCCAATGCGTGACATAAGCTATTGCACAAAACAAATGATTTCACCGCCAATCCCGCGTCGCCGGGCCTCTTTGTCGGTCATAACCCCCTGGGAAGTAGAGATGATGGCAATTCCCAGGCCGTTGGCCACTTCGGGGAGCTTCGCAGCCGAAGCATATAAGCGTCGTCCGGGCTTACTGACCCGCGTAATCTGCCGCAGGGCCGGTTGCCCCCGAGGCCCATACCGCAAAAGCACCCGCAGAAACCGCTTCCGCCCCTCCTCCCGAATCTGATAATCCTCAATATAACCTTGGTCCTTCAATACCCGCGCAATAGCCTCCCGCATCTTAGAGGCCTGAGCCTCCACAAAAGGGTGGGAAGCCCGATACGCATTCCGAATCTTAGTCAAAAAGTCTCCAATCGTATCCATATCACCAGCTAGCTTTGTGCATACCGGGTATTTTTCCTTGCAAAGCAAGTTCCCGCAGTTTTATCCGGCACAGCCCGAAGGCAAAGTAGTTCCCCCGAGGCCGACCCGTTAGCTGACACCGAAAACGCAACCGCACCGGAGAGGAGTTCCTCGGTAGCTTCGCCAGCTCAAGCCAACGACCTTCTTTCTTGAGCTGTTCTCGCTTAGCGGCGTATTTCTTGTAGAGCTCCCAACGCTTCCGCTCGCGGGCAATTACTGCATCCGTCGCCATAGTTATCGTTTCTTTTTGACTGGTTCCCCTTCCGCGAAAGGCATCCCTAAGGCCTTGAGGAGCTCGTAGGCTTCGCGGTCTGTTTCAGCGGTGGTTACAATCGTTATGTCCATACCGGCAATCTTGTAGATGCGGTCAATGTCTATTTCGGGGAAGACAAGCTGCTCCCGAATGCCCAAGGTGTAATTGCCTCGCCCGTCAAAGCTGTGGGGCGAAACCCCCCGAAAATCCCGGGTACGAGGCAGCGCAATATGAATGAGCCGTTCCAAAAACTCATACATCCGCGCCCCGCGCAACGTAACCTTCACACCAATAGGCATACCCTTCCGAAGTTTGAACCCCGCTACATCCTTTTTAGAAAGGGTAACCACTGCCTTCTGACCCGTAATAAGGGTGAGCTCCTCTACAGCTTGCTCTAAAAGCTTCTTATCCGAAATGGCCGCCCCTACACCCCGAGAAACCACAATCTTTTCTAGGCGAGGAACCTGCATGACATTTTTGTAGCCCAGCTTCTCCTTGAGCTCTGGGACTACGACTTCTCGATAGAGGCGAAGAAGATTAGGGACGTAGGTCATAGGGTGTTACCAGATTTTTTGCTGTATCGGACCCACTGGCCATTTTCCCAGCGACGGCCAATACGGGTAGGTTTATTGATAGTAGGGTCTATGACTTGGAGCTTACAGACGGGAATAGGGCGCTCCATCTCAATAATGCCCCCTTGAGGAAAACGGGGATTCGTTTTGGGACGAATGCGCTTCTTGATGATAGCAACCCCCTCCACTATAGCCAGCCCCTTCTTCGGAAACACCCGAATCACCCGACCTATCTTGCCTTTATCGTCTCCCGAGAGAACCTTAACCAGGTCCCCTGTCTTGACGTGGAGCTTAGGGATGCCCTTTCGGCGCTTATGCTGAAAAACAGCCTTCTTCATAGGACTTCAGGGGCTAAGGATACGATTTTCATGAAGCCTTTATCGCGCAGCTCGCGGGCCACGGGGCCAAAAATGCGGGAACCCCGAGGCTCTCCTTCGGCATTGATAATGACGGCGGCATTGTCCTCAAAGCGGATATAAGTGCCATTCGGACGGCGATAGGCACGGCGCGTGCGAACTATCACAGCCCGAACCACCTCCCCTTTCTTGACTAAGCCATTGGGCAAAGCATCTTTGACGGAGGCCACAATCACATCTCCCAAACCTCCATACCGCCGACGGCTGCCCCCCAATACCCGAATACAGAGCAGCTCCTTCGCACCTGTATTATCCGCTACTCGCAAACGAGACTCTTGCTGAATCATAGGCTACTTCGCTTTTTGAATGATTTCCACGAGGCGCCAGCGCTTTGTGCGGCTCAGTGGGCGCGTCTCCATAATGCGCACCACATCCCCTACACGAGCTTCCTGACGCTCGTCGTGGACCGCAAATTTACGAAACTTTCTGACTGGCTTTTTATAAAGCGGGTGAAGCTCTCGCCGCTCCACCCGAACAATAATCGTCTTTTGCATGCGGTCGCTCACGACCACACCTACAAACTCTTTGCGGCGGCCCCGCACAGGCTTGCTTTCCGAAGTTTGCGTGTTTTCAGACATAGGCTTAAGTAGATTTAGCTCGGCGTTTCTCATTGATGACGGTGAGGATGCGGGCAATATCCTTACGCAAGGCCGGTATAAGGGAAGGGGCCTTCGGTAAGGGACTCTGGGCATTCTGGTAACGGAGCTTTCGCAGCTCCTCCCGCTTTTGGCGCAGGAGCTTATGGAGTTCGCCCAGAGTATAAGCGCGCAGTTCCTTAGCCTCCATAGTCTACCCTCCGAACGAATTTAGTTTTGATAGGGAGTTTATGAGCTGCGAGGCGGAAGGCCTCCCGTGCGACGTCTTCGGAGACGCCTTCGCACTCAAAGAGGATAGTGCCAGGTTTCACCACCGCTGCATAAAACTCTACATCCCCTTTACCCTTTCCCATACGCACTTCTAAGGGTTTTCGGGTGATAGGCTTATGCGGGAAGATGCGAATCCAGATTTTCCCTTCCCGACGTAGGTAACGGGTTAGGGCGACACGGGCAGCTTCAATTTGGCGCGCCGATAGAAGGCCGCCATCCACGGCCTTGAGTCCAAA
>JAVVHK010000140.1:0-4420 GCA_032249525.1 Bacteroidota bacterium
GGCTCATTGTCGTGAAACCCGGCGTCGTCTATTCAACCCCGGAATGTTCCTCCTGGCCCCCCCCGGGGCCCCCCCCGGGCGCCCCCCCCCCCCCGGGGCGCCCCCCCGCCGCCCAAAAAGAATGGTATTATGCCGCGATCCTCCTGTCGCTCCCAAGAAAGCACTCGCTCCCCATATCGGCAAGCCCACACTTCCATGGAGTCGGCACTCCCCTCCCACTTCTCAGGAACAATCCCCAGACTAAGCTCTCACAGCTGATTGGACTCCCTATACCCCAGCTCTAAGCTAAGCCGGCTATTACGCGACCCCCTACAGGCCGGCACCATGAGCAGTCCCGACACCAGTCCAATACCTGGAATGAAACCCCAGCCGCAGCAGGCGCTCTCTTTTGCTGCATTTTTACATAGGCTCTACGAATACTTCACGGCGGGGATAGTCTTTTGGAGCGGTATGAAAACGTTCGGATGGCGTATGAACACGCAAGTATGGCTTATCAGCACGGTTATCGGGCTGACCTTCGTGGTCAGCTGCAAGAAGAAAGAAGACAAGCCCACGCCCCCACCTGCCTCGGAATTGGAGGTTTTGGAGGGCGAGCTCAGAACGGAAAAGACCTTAGACCCCGCCAAGAAGTACCTCCTGAAAGGCCAGTACATCGTGCGAGAAGGGGGCGTCCTCCGCATCCCAGCAGGAACGATTATCTTCGGAGATCGAGCTACAAAAGGAACCCTCATCATTGACCGGGGCGGTAAAATCTTCGCAGAAGGAACCCCCGAAAAGCCTATCATCTTTACCTCTAAGTTTGGACCTGGGGAGCGAGACCGGGGCGACTGGGGCGGCGTGATCATCTTAGGAAAAGCCCCCGTCAATCAATCTAATGTCACCATTGAGGGCATCTCACCTCCCATTGAATATGGCGGCAACGACCCCAATGATAATTCGGGTGTATTCAAGTATGTGCGGATTGAGTTTGCTGGGGTACCGCTCACCCCCAATAACGAAGTCAATTCCCTTACCCTGGGCGGAGTTGGTCGCGGCACCGAAATTCACCATGTTCAGGTCTCTTATGGAGGCGACGATGGATTTGAGTGGTTTGGGGGAACGGTAGATGCGAAGTACCTCATCTCTTATGCCACCTGGGATGATGACTTTGATGTGGATTTGGGTTATCAGGGGCGGGTGCAGTTTGGGCTGGCGATTCGGGATCCTTTTGGGGCGGACCAGTCGGGGTCTAACGGCTTTGAGTGCGATAACGACGCCGCCGGCTCCACCGCTCAGCCCTTCACCATGCCTGTCTTTTCTAATATCACGGTTTTAGGCCCCATAGATAAGAAAGGCGCTGGTCGCAGCGCAAACTATCAGAATGCTATTCACTTCCGTCGCAGTGCGGGGGTCTCGCTCTTCAACTCCGTCATAGCAGGCTTTCCCACGGGCTTCCGAGTGGATGGAAGTGTCACGGCTGATCACTACCGAAATGGCGACGCTATCGTAGCGCACAATGTCCTCCTCGTAGATTCAGGTAATGTCGCCAATCGCTACAAGGGCACTGCAGGCTCAACCGACTCCACCGCTAAAGCCATCTGGGAAACGCTGGGAGCGAATAATCAGACCATAGTAGATACCAATCTGGCTATCTTGGCAGGATATAGCTCCACCAATCCAATGCCCTTCTTCCGTTTCATAGAGGGGCAAGCTCATCCCACGTTACAGCTTCCAGCAGGGTCACCCTTAGCCACAGGGGCTGACTTCTCTCATCCTAAGCTATCGGGCGGATTTTTTGAAACTGTGCCTTTCCGAGGGGCGCTCAGCCCAACCACTGATTGGACACGGGGATGGTCTCACTTTGACCCCCAAAATGCGCAGTACTAAGCCTTTCTGGATAGGCCGAGGGGTGGGCCCATGGGGCCTACCCCTCTTGCTTTTGGTGGGAATAGGATGCCAAAAAACGCCGGCGCACCCCCCTTCTTTAGCCCTTCCTGAGAGCTTACTAGTCGCTTATAAAATCCGCCTCTATCCCTACCTCGCCGGCCCTCGGGCCGCCCGCGATAGCATCGCTTCTTATCGTTGGGAAATCGCCGAAAAGCTAAACGACACTATCTACTTCGGTATCAGTCGGCCGGCTCGCAGTCTCTATAAGGGCCGACGCGAGGGCGTCGTAGGCCGCTTCGTTCCTGCAGACACAGGCTTCGCTTACTATGAGGAGCTCTTTTGGACTTACCGCTTCCGAGAAGACACCCTTCCCATAGTCATGCAAAGTCTCTTGGAGCACTACAAGCGGGGCACATGGGATACCAGCGCCTTCTTAGAGTGTTGCGTCGCCTTCCCCGATGCCCATACGCATTATGACCCCAAAACTCGCCGTTGGGTGCGCCACTGGCCGCTCTAAACCCGCTATCTTTGCATCCCATGAGCAAAGAAAAAACTCCCTCCTCAGAGACCTCTGCCGAAACCTCCCCCATAAGATTAGAAACCTGGCGCGACCTCTGGGCTCGCTTTGTGAATAACCGTTATGTCTCCATCGGCACCACGGTCATTCTCTTAGCCGTTCTCTTCTGGATAGGGGCTCGTTTCTACCTATCCAGCCAGAATAAAGAGGCTCTACGCGAAATGCGTTATGCCGAAGAGTACTTCCGTCAGGACTCCTTTGAAAAAGCGCTCAAAGGCTCTATTAGCTTCATGGGTTTTGAGCAATTAGCCCGGGAATACCGCTGGACCAAAGCAGGTAACCTGTGCCGTCTCTATCAAGGCCTCTGCCATCTCAAATTAGGTCAATATGAAGCGGCTATTGAGGCTTTGGAGGGCTGCGACATCCCGGACACTTACTTAGGCGGGGCCGTCTATGGCGCTTTAGCCGCCGCCTATGCCGAAACCAAAAACTTCGCCAAAGCCGCTAAAACCTACGAAAAAGCCGCTGAAATCCATAATAACTCTCAAACTTCGCCGATGTACCTGCTTTATGCTGGGCTTTCTTATGAGCTTGCAGGGGAATATAAGAATGCGGCTCGGGTTTATCGTGCGCTCTTAGCTCGCTATCCGTTAGCGGGAGAAGCACCCACTGCCCAAAAGCACTTAGCCCGCGTAGAGGCCTATGCGCCGTGAAAGCCTCAACTACACCCCTCCCCCTTGGCTCATAGACCGCATCCGGCTTTACATTCTGCGTACGCGCTGGCATAGCGACCTCATGAGCCAAATGGAAGCCCACACCGAAGCCCGCCTCAAAGAATATGGCGTTCCTCCCGAGAGAGTTCATTATCTTACGGTGGCGGGGGCTTTTGAGCTGCCCAGCTTAGCGGGTGCTATTGTGCGCCGCTACACCTGGCAAGCAGGGTTTCGCCAGGTCGTCCGCATAACGGGTCCTACCCACATCCAAAGCAATCTCCGACTCCCCCCCTTATTCCAAGGGAACTTTGACTCCAAGTTAGAATCGCAATTTGAGCTCTCCTCTCCTGGCGAAATCAAGTATCCACAGCCTTACGAACCCACCGCCTCAGAGGAACTGCCCGCCATCATCGCCATGGGATGTATCCTCAAAGGTGAAACCGAACATAATCGCTTTTTAGCCCAGGCCGTATTCCAAAGCCTAGCCGAACTCAACCGCGATAGCGGTATCCCGATTATCTTGGGAATCTTGACGCCCAATACCCTCAAACAAGCGCAAGAGCGGGTGCATTTAGCCGCCGAGTGGGTGGCCGCCGCTTTCCTAAGCTGGGAAGCCCGGCTTCTCATCCCATAAGACCCCGCGCCCCTGCGCCTCTATTCAAAGCGCACCTCAGTTTTAGGCTCCAAGGAAAAGTATTTCTAATACGAATTCCGGGCAAAGGGTTTCTGAATGTGGGAGGGTAGAGTTATGTGTAGCTACCGCTCCTCCCTCAGGCGGGCATGCCCACCTCCTCACCTTATGAAGGCCTTTGACGTAAAGTGGTATAAGGTCACGAGGAGGGCCCGAAGGGGCAGGGTACATGGGCGTCCGATCCCCCTTCGCCCCGAGCCTCTCCCCCCTTGAAGGGGGGGAGAGGGTGTAGGGATTGGGGGGGTGGTAAGAGGGATATTTTGAGCGCCCCCCCGCAGAACGGGTGCGCTGGGGGCTGATACCGCCTAAAAAGAAAGTCCGTGCCAGGAAATAGTATTGCACAAAGCTGGCATAGAGACCTTCTTGGCGAAGGGTTTATTCTGAGGAAAGGAAGTAGGCCTATGCCGCTGAGAATTAAACTTTCCTGCGGCGGCCTTTTTGAGACAGGCCGCCGCAGAAAGGGTTGGCTAAATGAGAGGGGTTTCTCAGGCTCGGTGAATGCTAATGGGGGCAGGCTTGCGGGTCAGGGTCTTAGTACCACAGAAGGCGGTAGGTTCGGTGGAGGTCGCCTCCCATGACTTCCAGTAGATAGATTCCGGTGGCGTTGGGGGAGGGGATGAGGTGGCTTCCTTC
>JAVVHK010000141.1:0-4377 GCA_032249525.1 Bacteroidota bacterium
CTGCTCCCAACATAGAGTGGGAAGGCGGCGGATCAAAAAATAGCGTGTCTCCCTGCCAGCGAAGGGCATTCAGGTCAGGGTCCCGAGCCGAACGGTTATCACATACAAATATCTCTACATTTCCTATGCGAATCCGATGAAAGATGCCTTCACTCGTATCTGGCAGAGGATAATGCGGGAAAAACTGCGTGTATGCATGAATGATATTGCGGCGGGCGTGGGGCGGCAAGGAAAACTCCCGAATCAAAGTGTCACTGATATAGGGTGAGGAGGTGCGGGAGGCGTTGTCTTGTAGGTAGTCGTGGTCATCATAGACATAGTCTATGGGGGCTACGGCCATAAGGTGCTGTATGTCCCTTCCTCCGTACCGGGCGTAATAGGAGGCTACGATGGTGTCCCACCATTGCGCGAAGGTGGTGCTATCATGAGGCAAACGATTATAACGGATGTCAGGATAGCCCCAGTCTCCACATTGCAAAAAAATGAGAGGGGTATCCAGGGCAATTCGTCTAAAGATGGGTTCGCTGGCAGGGGGCGCATAACCGAAGGCCTGGCACGAACCAAAAGCAAACCGAAAGTAGGCTGGCTGCCCAGGGGACGGAAAAGTCTGAAATGTTTGGACGCCGGAGCTATCTACATTGGGGATGAAGGCTTGATAGTAGTAGCGGGTATAAGGGCTAAGGTTGGTCAGGCTTGCTTTTCCAAAGCCTTCTGGGGAGAGGGAGATGGAGAGGAGCTGGCTGTTGGTTCCATCTGGGGAGGGGCCGTACCATAGCTGGACGGTAGAGGTACCTTGAGCCCATACCAGCGCTTGGGCACTCGTGTCCGTTACAGCCCCTACAAAGACTACCTGAATACTTTGAGCCCACAAATAGGTACTAAGGAGGAAAAGGGTGCGCATCATTGGAAGGTAAAGTTACTGACTTGTGACGATAGGGGCGGGGGAGAGCCTTTTATGGGGAAGGAGGGGCAGAGTTGGGATTGATAGTCAGGGGTATGGCGAAAGGCAAGGGTACTTGAATTCAGCTAACCAAGGGGGGCCCTCCTTTAGATTGGGCCGGGATGGAGGTAGAGCGGGGGGAAGTTTGGGGGAGGGGGATAGGGGCGTTGGAGGGCTGCTTCGCTAAAGTTTTGGCCGTTTCTAAGAGTAGGGCTGGTTTTAGTTGTATTTTCGTTCATGCCGTGGCGGTTAGCGCGGGGGCCTGTCCTGTGTAACTACTACCTTACTTACCGATGTAATGCCGCTTGTACTTTCTGCGATATATGGGAGAAACCCTCGCCGTATGTTACCCGAGCGCATTTCCTACAAAACTTACAAGCCCTTCGGCGATTGGGGGTGAAAATTATTGATTTTACGGGTGGGGAGCCGCTGCTACATCGCGACTTACCTTTTTTCCTTCAAACAGCCCAAGAAATGGGCTTTATCACAACGCTTACGACGAACACGTTGCTTTATCCGAAGCGGGCGCAGGAGCTGCGCGGAAAGGTAGATATGCTCCATTTTTCTCTGGATGGAGCGACGGCGCAGCAGCACAATAGCCTGCGAGGGGGGGTGCCTTGCTTTGAGTTCTTTGAGAAAAGTTTGGAGATAGCGCTTTCTCTTGGGGAGAAGCCTGACATACTTTTTACCGTTACGCCGGAGAATTGGCGAGATATTGGGGCTGTTTATGAGCGGTATGTTCGTTCTACGGGGCTGATACTTATTTTGAATCCGGTTTTTTCCTATCGGGGGGTGGGGGGTGATTTGCCGGAGGAGGTTTTAGAGGAGCTATCGGCTTGGGGTAAGAAGCCGCGGGTGTATGTGAATGAGGCTTTTTTGGCTTTGCGGCGGGCGGGAGGCAATGATCCTTACCGGCCGGTGTGCCGGGCGATTTCGGCGGTGGTGGTGATTTCGCCGACGAATGAGCTGCTTTTACCCTGTTATCATGCGGCAGAGAGCGGCTTTGCGCTACCGATACAGGACAATCTCTATGAGCTGTGGCATAGTGAGGCGGTGCAGCATTTGCGAGGCTTGGAGGGGCGGTTTTCGTTTTGTGCGGGGTGTGTGATCAACTGCTATATGGAGCCGAGCTTTGGGTGGGAGGTGTCGCGTTATTTTTGGTTGGCGGGGCCGAGCCGCTGGCGGTACATTTGGCATAAGTGGGGCCTGTGGGGCGCCTTAAAAATATTGGGGAGACATCTACGCCCTCCCCGTAAGAGGGCATACGATGTCTCCCTCAGCGAAGCTTCTTACAGAATCTGGACGATAGCTTCGCCTACATCATAGACGGGCTGACGGCCTGCCATTAAGAGAATACTGCTTCCCACAGCGGAGCGATAACCGCCTGCACAATGGACTACGATGGGTTTGTCGGTCGGAATTTTTTCTATCTCTTCTCGGAGGTCTGCTAAGCGGATTTTGAGGCTATGGGGGATGCCGGGGTTGGCGCCGACTTCATCGGGGTCTCGCACATCTACGACGGTGTAAGCTTTTCCGTCTTGTTTGAGGATCTCCACATTGGAGAAGAGGGCGGGGCCTGTTTCTTCGGCGTAGTCGGTGGCGATGAGGACGCCAGTCAGGTTTTCTTCGTAGCCGATGGCTAAGACCTGTTCTAAGGCTGATTCTAAGGCCGCAGGGCTGGAGACGACGAGGTAGTAGCGCTCTTGGGGAGCTACGATGGTGCCGAGCCAAGTATTGAAGGACTTGCCGAGCGGGATGTTGATGGCTCCTTTGAGGTGGCCTTTACGGAAAGCATAAGCAGGCCGAGCATCTACGATGAGCAGGCTGCGGTCCAAGGTTTTAGCTACTTCGGCAGTCAGCTCTCCTAATCGTTTCACTTCGGCGAGGGCTTCGGCGTAGGCCTTAGGTCCGCGGCGGTTGACTTCTACGCTATTAGGGAAGTACTTGGGGATATGGGGTTGGCCCGTAACGAGCGCTTCAACGAAGGTATCCTCATCTACGGTGTGAGCGAGAAGTACCGCCCAGTTCTCCAGGCGTTCTACGCCAATGGTGCTGGCATTGAATTGTTTCAGGGCTTTGCCGCAGAGGGTGCCGGCTCCATGCGCAGGGTAGACCAGCGTGGTGGGCTGTAAGATGCTAAACATGCGACGTAAGCTGTGGTACATGTCCCGGGCCTGGTCTTCACGCTGCTTTTTGATGTTGCCGGCTTTGGAGCGCAGGTCGGCTCGTCCTACATCGCCGATGAAGAGCCAGTCTCCCGTGAAGGCGGCATATTCCCGACCCTCTGGATCATACAGCACATAAGTCATGCTATCGGGCGAATGGCCGGGGGTTAGATAGGCTTTGAGGCGAGCCCGTCCAATCGGGATTTCGTCGCCATCTTTGAGCCCCTGGTAAGGCACTAAGAGGCCTATCAGCTCACTAGCATATATCTTAGCCCCTGTCTTCTGCGCAATGTCGTAATACCCACTCACAAAGTCGGCATGGGGGTGGGTAAGGAGAGAGGCTACGATTCGGGCACCTGTGGCTTCGGCTAAGTCTAAGTAAGGCTGGATGTTGCGGGCCGGGTCAATCACCGCCATCTCGCCATCAGAGACGATGGCATATCCATACTGAGCCAGCGGCTCATCATAAAACTGCTTGACGATCATGGACATAGTCGTAAAAGTTTTTGGTTTCACCCTCGTTCATACGGAAATCCGGCTTGAATAAGGTCTCCTACGGTGCCAGCATTGTAGGCTTCAAAGCCTTTGGCTCGCATCAAACCTGCAGCTGCCTGACTGCGTCCGCCAGAGGCGCAGTACAAAATGTAGGTCTTACTCTTGTCTAAATGCGCTATCTGCTGTTCAAAACCACTGTAAAAGTCGGCATTTTTCGCACCCTTGATGCGCAAACTGCGATACTCCCCTGGCGTCCGAACATCCAGGATAACATACTTGTCCGGATTGGACCGATACTTCTCAAATGCTTCCGATGCACTGATTCTCATAGGCGTATAGGTTTTGGGTTTTTATTCGGTTGGAAAGCCAGCATTTCGTACGGCAGCGAAGCCGCCCATGTTGTACGCTTTATAGCCGAGCTTACGCATGATGGCGGTAGCTTCGCCGCTGCGCCGCCCAGAGGCACAATGGAGTAAATAAATCTTGTCCTTAGGGAGCTTCTGCACCTCAGCTTCAAAGTTAGCATAGTAATCCAGATTGGTCGCTCCCTTTACGTGGCTGCTCTGGTATTCCCCGGGCGTGCGTACATCCAGGATTACCACCTCTTGGGGCTTCTCCTTCCAGAGCTGATACGCCTTGTCCGGGCTCATCACCATGGGCTCTTCTTGCACAGTCTTTGGGGCCTCCTGCTTCACCTGCTGTCCGCAGGCCGTCCCTCCTAAGATAAGGAGGGTTAGGATTGCAACATTGTTGCGCATACCGAGGAAAAAAACAAAT
>JAVVHK010000142.1:0-4352 GCA_032249525.1 Bacteroidota bacterium
AAGTATGCCGCCAAGGCACTATGAAAAGCCATTTGCCAGAGAAGGCCCACCGTAGCGATTCCCAGGAAGAGCGCAGAAAGCCGAATATTTTCCGTGCTGGCTGCTAGGATATGCCATAAGAGACTATGGGCTAATCCAATAAGGGATACAAAGGCGTTCCACCGAAGGAGCCGCTCTGGGGTGCGTTCGTGCCGAGGAACCCAGTAAGGCAAAAGCCCGTAGATGGCCGCCGTCCCTAAAAGATAACTCAGCCCTCCTAAGAAGCTCACCTCTAAGTAGGGCGAAAAGAACCGCATCCAGCAGTACAAGATAGAGGCTCCCACCCCCAAAGTCCCTATGCCCGTGAATAAGGGGCGGGGGGGCTGTCGCATCAGCGCAAAGTATAGTTGGGCGCCTCCCGAATGATCTCAATGGAATGGGGATGGCTCTCCACGAAGCCGGCGGGGGTGATGCGGATGAACTGCGCTTTTCGGAGGGCGGCGAGGTCTGCCGCTCCGCAATAGCCCATGCCTGCACGTAGGCCCCCCACGAGCTGATACAGCACTTCTGCGACCCGCCCCCGATAAGGCACCCTTCCCACTACCCCCTCGGGCACCAGCTTATGCGAAGCCTGCCGACGCTCCTGACCATACCGATCCGCACTTCCCGCTTGCATGGCCTCTAAGGACCCCATCCCGCGATAAACTTTGAACTTGCGCCCCTCGTATAAGATCGTTTCGCCCGGACTTTCTTCTGTACCTGCTAAGAGACTCCCAATCATGACGGCGTCGGCGCCGGCCGCAAGCGCCTTCACGATATCCCCGCTATACCGAATGCCGCCATCGGCTACGACGCCTACGCCTGCTGGCCGAGCAACTTCGGCGACGGCCATCACCGCACTCAGCTGGGGTACACCCACCCCCGCCACCACCCGCGTCGTACAAATGCTCCCAGGTCCAATCCCCACCTTCAAAATATCCGCCCCCGCAGCTATAAGGTCCCGCGCCGCCTGCGCCGTCGCAATATTACCCACCATTATCACCTGCCGAGGAAACCGCTCCCGCATCTGCTGAAGCGTCTCTATCACCCGCTTAGAATGAGCATGCGCTGTATCTATCACCAGTACATCAACACCGGCTTGCACGAGTGCCTCCGCCCGCTCCAATGCCTCCTCTCCCACCCCCACCGCCGCCCCCACCCGCAAACGCCCTAACTCATCCTTACACGCATCCGGATAACTCCGCCGCCGAAGAATATCCTTGTAAGTAATCAGCCCTATCAGTCGCCCCGCCTTATCCAAGAGCGGCAGCTTCTCAATGCGGTGCATGCGCAAAATCCGCTCCGCTTCCTCCAGCGAGGTCCCCTCCGGCGCCGTAACCAAGGGCGCCTTCGTCATGTAGTTACTTACAGGCTCCCCATACTCCTCTTCCCGGACAAATCTCAGGTCGCGATTCGTCAGAATACCCACCAGCCGTCGATCCTGCTCTACAATCGGAATCCCCCCAATCCGATGCTCCCGCATGAGAGCAAGGGCCTCTCCCACCCGAGCAGTGGGCGGCAAAGTAATCGGATCCACAATAAGCCCACTCTCATATCGTTTCACCCGCCGAACCTCCTCCACCTGCACCGAAATGGGAAGATTCTTGTGGATGACCCCCAGGCCCCCTGCACTGGCCATCGCAATGGCCATCTGGTGCTCCGTCACGGTATCCATTGCCGCACTGAGGATCGGTATGGAGAGGCGCAGCCCCGGCGCCAGTTCCGTGCTCGTATCCACCTCATCCGGTAAAACCTCCGAATACGCCGGCACCAGCAAAACATCATCATAGGTGAGCCCAATCTCCATTTCCGCCTCTCGCCTGACCATAAGCAAAAGTACAGAGAAATGCAGAAGCCTTTCCTGCTGGGTAAAAACCCATCCCCCCATAGCTCTTTATGCAGAAACGCACCTTCACATGCCCCTATCAGCAGGCAGGGAAAGAGCGAAGAAGGCTTGGATTGGAGAATTGTTCTTACCTTTGCGTTGTCCTCGGGGAATGGCCCCCTGAGGCGTACGTAGCAGGTGTTTTGAAAGGTCCGGTAGTTCAGCTGGTTAGAACGCTGGCCTGTCACGCCAGAGGTCGCGGGTTCGAGTCCCGTCCGGACCGCTTGTCCCTTTCCCGAGAAGCCGCAGCCCAACGCATTGAGGAGCTCATTCGGGAAATCTCAGAGCATGATTATCGCTATTATGTTTTAGCGCAGCCTATTATTTCCGATAGCGAGTATGATCGGCTCATGCGGGAGCTGATCGCTTTGGAGGAGGCTTTTCCGGAGCTTCGGCGGCTGGATTCCCCCACTCAGCGGGTAGGCGGCACCGTTACGAAGGAGTTTCCCGTCGTCCCGCATCGTCGCCCCATGCTCAGCTTAGACAACGCCTACGACCAAAGCGAACTACAGGCCTTCCACGCTAAGCTATGGCGTTATCTCAAAGCTCAAGTCGTTGACCTTCCCGAGCCTCTCCTCTTCATAGCCCAGCTCAAAGTGGATGGAGTAGCGGTGAGCTTGCATTATGAGAATGGGATATTTGTGCGGGGCCTTACCCGGGGAGATGGCGAAAAAGGCGATGATATCACGCCGAACCTGCGCACGGTGCGGGGTTTGCCCTTACGTTTGCGCACCTCATCCCCCCCTCCCTTCGTAGAAGTGCGCGGCGAAGTGTATATGAACCGCACCGACTTCCGCGAGCTCAATCAGCTGCGGGAAGAAATAGGCGAGGCTCCCTTCATGAATCCGCGCAATGCCACCGCTGGCTCCCTCAAACTGCAAGACTCGGCTGAGGTGGCCCGCCGACGCCTGCGCCTGTGGGTCTATTATTTAGAAGCAGAGGGGATGGCCCTGCCTGACTCCGATTACGAGCGCATGCACCTGCTAAAAGAGTGGGGCTTCCCCGTCGTTGAAACCCTACCTCCCGCCCCGCTGGAAAAAATATGGGACTTCATCACAGAATGGGAATCCAAGCGAGAACAGCTCAGCTTTGATATAGATGGGGTGGTTGTGAAGCTGGATTCTTGGGCTCTTCGGGAAAAGGCGGGTTTTACCGCTAAGGCGCCTCGTTGGGCTATTGCCTATAAGTATCAGCCCGAACAGGCCATCACCCGGCTCAAAGCCATCACCTACCAGGTGGGACGAACTGGTTATATCACGCCAGTGGCTGAGTTAGAGCCGGTGCAGCTGAGCGGCACTAAGGTCAAGCGCGCCTCCCTTTATAACTACGATGAGATTCGGCGGCTGGACCTGCATATTGGCGATTGGGTAGTGGTAGAAAAGAGCGGAGAGATTATTCCCAAAGTGGTTCGGGTGGTGAAGGAGCGCCGAGATGTGCTGGCCCAGCCGGTAGAGCCGCCTTTGACCTGTCCCGAATGCCATACGCCCCTCATCCAACCACCCGGTGAAGTAGGCCGCTATTGCCCCAACTACCGCCATTGCCCCCCACAAGTCATCGGCCGCTTAGAACACTTCGTGAGCCGAAAAGCCATGAACATCCAAGGCCTAGGCGAAAAAATCCTCAAAAAGCTCTATCAGGCCGGCCTGGTGAAAACTTTTAGCGACCTTTATCGGCTGCGTCCCGAAGACCTGCGTCAGCTTGAGGGCTTCGCAGAAAAACTACCAGAAAAGCTCGTGGCCGAAATCCAAGCCTCTCGGCGGGTGCCATATGAGCGGGTGTTGTATGCCTTGGGAATTCGGCATGTTGGAGAAACGGCTGCGCAAAAGCTGGCCGAGGCATTCCCAAGCATAGATGCCCTCATGGCAGCCCCCGAAGACGAAATCGCTAACGTCCACGGCATTGGCGAAGTCATCGCTAAAAGTGTGCGCGCCTTCTTAGACGACCCTGAAAATCAAGCCGAAATCCAAGCCTTACGCGCCGCAGGACTGCAGTTTGAGAAACAAGCCTCCCAGCGCACAGGACCTCTCTCAGGAAAGCGCTTCCTCATCTCAGGTAGGTTTGAGGGCATTCCCCGAGAAGCTCTCAAAACTTACATTCTGGAGCACGGAGGCATTTACGCCAGCGGGGTAAGCAAGAACTTAGATTATCTGGTAGTGGGGGAAGACATGGGGCCTTCCAAGCGGGCAAAGGCGGAGGCCTTAGGGGTGCGCATGATTAGCTTGGCCGAGCTGGAAGCCATGGTAGGCAAGCCGTTTCACGTCTGGCAAAAGGGGCAGTAATACCATTTGCAATCAGAAACTTTCTGAATGGAGGGAGGTTTTGGCGGCGGCCACCCCGGCGGGGGGGCCGCCCACAAGGAAAAAAAACGCAACAGCCCGGGGGGGAATCGTAGGGCCCAAAACAGGGCGGCGGACCACAAAATATAGCCCCGGCGGGGGGGGGGGGTGGA
>JAVVHK010000143.1:0-4333 GCA_032249525.1 Bacteroidota bacterium
CCAATAGAGACAATAATATACTCTGGCTTTAGCTTTTGAATCAGATGCGGCAGGGTATCGCTATTAGCCCACCAAATGAGATTAGAGCTGGGCCAGAGCACCACATACAGGTCGTACCCAATCTCTTTCAGCCAGCGAGCCAAGCGAAACCGAGCCCATTCTATCATGGAGTCCCCAAAAAGAAGCACAACTGGCCGAGCCGTGTCTATGCCCATAGCGCCCCGTTTCGTTTCCGCAGGAGCAAGGCGTAAAGGAGGGGGTACCCTTACTGTAAGAAGCGTATATACCGTCGTATCCCTATTCTGGGGTTCGGTTCGCCGGGGCAGCTCCACCCGCTCTAAGGGCTCTATCCAAAAAGGCCCCCCCATCACAAATAAAAGAAGAGAGAGGGCCAAAATAGCCCACCCCTTCCAATAAGGTGAAGACGGACTGTGCACGCAGGTACTCTTTACCGCTCCTTAGTTCAGGGAGGCGATGCGCAGCAGAAGCTTTTGAAGTTTGAGAAGGTCTACATAGGTGAGATTGCGCACACCTCGGCGCTCAATATCCCGTAGAAAGTCTAAATACTGATCCAGCTCTTCTTCCTGAAAGTTACAGACGCCCGTAGCTTTGAAACGATTCCATTCCAGCATGAGGACTCGGCGGGCATACCGCACCTGCCCTTCCAACTCAATCGGCTCTACCGTCGGCTGGGCCATACCGGGGACAAAGGTAACAAAAGTTTCACAATTGCAAGTTTCTAATCTCCTACCACCCCCTCCCGCAGCTGGTTCATATTGCTAATGAGTAGCGTGAAATCCGCCGCATTCACCCTTCCATCGCCGTCCAGGTCGCCAATGGTGAAGACTGGACCCGGATAGAGGCCGTTACGCGGTAAGAGCATTTCCCAGTCCGCGGCATTGATGCGGCTACAATCAGGCGGGTCTTGACCCGGATAGGCCGCATGATGCGGACTATAACAATCATCCACAGTTCCTGCCCAGGCGGCCGCTTGTACCTGACCAGGATTTAGGCTATCAGGCACTATCGCATAATGATACCCCGGTATCCCATCTAAATAAGTAGGGTCCGTCAAGTCTATCGTAACGGGATTATCAGGGTCATTGCTCAGAAGGTTCCCACTTAGCGATAGCGGTCCCGCACTGCGCAAAGCTATGTGATTGGGAAATCGCACCACGATCCACTTATTGGCATTGGTATCGCACTGACAGAAGCTCAGGAGCCGGCCCCGATAGTATGCGCGCAAGGGATGCATAGGAGAATCCGTGCTGTCAATGAGGGGCGCCCGTAGCGGCCAGACCCACCCCAGCGTGTCCACCAAGCCCCATAAGGAATCGCTCACCACGCCATCAGGACTACCCTCCCGCACCTGTACCAGACAGGGCAAAGCCCACGCAGGCCGCTGCCATGCTTCTGGAGATGCAGCCACATCGTCCGAAACCCGTACATTATCCATCCGCCGCCACCGCTCTACGTTTCCACTCCTTCTGGTAGGAACTATCCATAACGAATCCCCCAGAGGAGACGCCTGCTCCTCTATGCAATAGGCAATCGCACGCCGCTTCAGAAGCGGATGCGGAGCTAACCGCTGAAGCCCACTGCGGGCCCGGGCCGCAGGCCCCTCCACCGCTACCCGCAACCGCACCTGATGACCCCGCCGAATCTCAAAGTCACTCCCAGCCGACAAACGCCCCAAAAATGCCCGGAAAAAAGCACTATCTTCCCCACTAACCAGCCCCCGCACCACCCCCTCATACCTGCACAAGCTACAACTATCCGCCGCATAATAGCGCACCGTGATAGGGTTAGTAGCACTTTCTATGGGATCGTCGGTCTGAATACGCATCAGCTCCACTACCTTCCCCGCCGGAACCACCCCCACCGTTATCGAATCAAACAATGCCAACCCGCCACACGCCTCGGGACGACCTGCCTGAAAATTTTGCCACGAAAGAAAATCATCTCCTCCAAAGCCCACCTCCCCATGAAAGATCTGCCCCTGGCATACAAGAGAGGGCCCATCTACATCAAATAAAAACTGCGGCAGCCGATAAAACCGGTGCTGCGTCTGATGCCGTTCCTCCACCGAGGGACTACATACCGAAACGCGTAGCGTCAGGCTGTCTTCGCCCGCATACGCCAAACTATCCACTGCCCAACTGAGCATACTTCCCGAAGAGCTGGCCGCCACATCCCGAGGATAAACTACTTGCAACCCTTGGATAGTTTGAGAGGTCCGCCAAGCAGTTCGGTCTATCTCCCCATCACGATTAATATACAGCGGGAGAGCGGCACGAATCTCTTTCTCAGCGCTAAAGAGCAATAGACCGCTCCGATTCTGGTCAAATGAAATCAGGTGGGGCCAACGTAAAGAAACCAGCTTATCCAGCCCATAGGCGCATCCCGTAGAAGAGCCCCTACCCAAAATCGTATCCAGCGCCTTAGGACGCCCGTCTAACCAGTAGCGCAAAAGGTAATCTCTCCTTTGTCCACTACCCCCCTCATACATCGGCACCGCTATCAAAAGATGGGGAGCCGGCAAAGGCCGATACAAAAGCCCTAACCGAAAAGAATCTAAAAACGAAACCGACCCCGCATCGTAAAACGTAGCCAAAGTTTGGACCTCACCCACACCATCTAAGCTCAACTTTCGCAGCCTCAGCACGCTATCCGAAGTGCACCCTGACCCTCCATCATAGGGCCCCCAATCCAAGAAAAAGAGTGTATCCTCCACGGATACCATGGCTCGAATGGAGGCTATTTTGTAAGAGGGCCCATCTTGCATACAGGCATCCGTTTCGCTCACCGAATGTATCACTGTGGGTAGACCACTCGGCGGTGCAGGGAGCTTATACTGCAAGAGATGGTAGCTGAGATCACCCCATGTATCCTCCTCCCGAACCCAGTAGAATAACCTCCCAAAGATGTCCGTCGTAAGTACCGCCGGCTGAGAGCGAAGGGAGGGCTTTTGAGTGTATGTCTGACCCCAGATGTCTGTACGCTTACGATGGGTCAAAGACCGGTGGTAAATGTCTGTAAGCGGTATGGCTCGCAGGCGGTAAGCCCCCTCCACCGCTAACAGGTGCCCGTAAGAAGCACTATAATGCAGCTGCTGAATGCCACCCACAATGGTATCCGGGTCCACCTCATGCCCAGGCTGGTGGTTGTCCAGACGAGGCCAGCCCCGCTCCCGATACACCTGACCCGTGGCTACGTGCACCCGATACAGAAATACAGAGTCCGTATAGTTCACAGCCACATAAGCCACCTCCTCCTGCAAAAACGGATGATACGGCACATACGCAAAGACGTAATGCGGCTTTAGAGAGGCATTCCCATCAATGTATCCGTCTCGCCGGTGAAAGGAAGCCCCCAAGCTCCGCCAACCTACACTTTTGCTGGCGTCCCCAATAAAGGGCACTACCCACCACCGCTCCGTACTATCCTGCCGATATAAAGAAGGTAGAGTATATCCCCCCGGAGTTAAGCTAAGGGGAGACCCTCCCTCCAACTGCAATGTATCCGGCCTCTCCCACACCAGCAGCCGCGGCTGAAGCCGATAACTACCACTGGCCCACCCCGGGAAAGCCGCCCATGAAAGCGCTACATGCAGACTATCCGGCTTATCGGAGGAAACTGTATAAACCGCTCCTGGCCGCCACAGAAAGCCATATTCTGCCCCCGCCGCCTCGCTTCCCTCCCAAGTAAAGACTACCTTTTCCCCCGGACTAAAATGCCCCCACAGCACAAAAGAGAGGTTCCCATGCTGCACAGTATCAGGGACGCATCGATTGGGTATGATCCCACCTTCGGCCGCATAACGGTAGTTCAAAAGGCGCCCCACCCAGCCGCGCCCATAGCCAAAACCTCCCACGCTATGAGGCCTGGGGAGCGAGGGAGTGCTCACAGCCGTGGCCTTTGGCCGAACCCGAGCATAGTCACATCTGCCATGGATAATACCTGCGGCATATAGATGCCCAGCGCCATCTATCGCTAAACCCCCTATTTCTACGGTATCTGAGGGAGGGAGGGGACGAACAGCAGGTACAGAGCTAAGCGAGGCGGGGCTCACCTGCCTATGGAGTAGGAAAAGGGGATACAGGGCATTCGATCCCCCGGTACAGCTCACCCATAAAGTATCGCCCCATCGCACCATCCCAGAAACAGGACCCGGGTTTTGGCCTGGGATAGATGTGTAGGCAGGCCAGCCCGTCCCAAAGGCCGACCAACTGCTACTATACGCAGACAACCCCGCCCACCCCATAACATACATACGCGAATCGGGACTAAATCCTACCTCACCAGCCCCTGTCGGAACCCCCACTTCTCGCTC
>JAVVHK010000144.1:0-4320 GCA_032249525.1 Bacteroidota bacterium
GCCCTTCTGTAAATGTTATTGTTTTTTTGGGTTGGGGTGGGGGTATGTGTTTTTTTTTTTTGGGGGGGGGGCCCAAACGGCGCCCCCCGCCCAAAAAACCTAAAAAGACGAAAACGAAACCGCCAAAATCTGCAAAAGCTCCTCAGGCCGATTCGCAGGCAGCTGATAAGTCTTCAGCCCAGCCCGCGCTGCCCCCGCCGTATTCACCGCACTATCATCTACGAAAAGCGTTTTTTCAGGCGGCCAACCTAACCGCTCAAGCACATCAAGGTAAGTTTCGGGGTCTGGCTTACGCCGCCCGATCCGATTGGAAAAGAAGGTTTCCACTAAGTAGCTTTTCCAAGGCTGTATTTGAGGTTCTACGAGCTCTAAGTGGAGGTCGTTGGTGTTGCTCAGGAGGGCGATGGGGTAGCGGGTGGAGAGGGTTTGGAGGACTTTTTCGGCCTGGGGGAGGGGGCCTAAGAGCATGGCGTTCCAGGCTTCTCGCAGAGCCTCCTCAGAGAGATGAGGAAAGCGCGCTTGCCATGCCCGAAGGAAAGTCTCCGTATCTATCTCCCCCCGCTCGTAGGCCGCTAAGACCGGCTCCTGCAAAAGAGACACTAACTCCTCCTCGCCCAACCCCAGCTTTCTTAGGGTTCGCTCATACTCCACCCCGTATAAAACCCCCCCCAAATCCAGCAGCAGATACTCAACGCCCTTCATGTAGATACGGACGCCTTAGCCCGAGCACGTTCCCGCAAATAGGCCCGCACTACCGGAAGAAGAGACAAAATGATGATGCCCAGCGCTATTAGCTCAATGTACTTTCTGAGCCAAGGGAAGGCACTCCCCAGGCCATATCCAGCCAGCGTCAAGCTAACTATCCACAGGACGCCCCCCGTGGCATTATACAAAATAAACTGCCGCGGGGGAAACCCCACCACCCCCGCTAAAATCGGCGCAAAAGTCCGTACGATTGGCACATACCGCCCCAGGATGATAGCGCTTTTACCCCAGCGGTGGTAAAAAGCCCGGGTCTGCTCTAAGTACTTGCGCTTGAAAAACCAACTCTCCCGTTTCTCAAAGAGCCGCTGCCCCAAAACCCGTCCCGTCCAATACCCCACTTGGTCTCCCACAATAGCCGCCACCGAAAGCACCACCAAAACCATCCCTATCGGCACCGGCAAAACCCCTAACGCACAAAAAAGCCCCACCGTAAATAAAAGCGAGTCCCCCGGCAAAAAGAATCCAATCATCAGCCCAGTCTCCGCAAAAATGATAGCCGTTACCAGCGTTAGGCCGCCAATCTGAATGATTTTCTCCGGGTCCAAAAGGTCTCGGACTACGTGAAAAATTTCCTGCATTTGGTCAAAGGTACGCAGGTCCGCTGCTCCTTAGGCGATCCGAAAAGTGCTTTTACAATGGAGAGGGGGTATCTGGCTGGGAAGCATTGTATGTTTGCAGGGTGTATCGGGAGCTTTTTCACTTACCGAGGCGGGGCAAGGACCAGCTATGGGTGTATTTTTGTGGGCATTCGTTGGGGCTTCAGCCCAAAAGTGCGGCCTCTTACATCCGGCGTGTGCTGGAAAGCTGGCACTGGGAGGGAGTAGAAGCCTATTTTAGTGAGCGGGCCCATTGGGTAGATTACGCCGATCGGCTGCGCCCTAAGCTCGCCCCCCTCCTCGGCGCCCGACCCGAAAGCATCGCCATCGCCCACACCCTCACCACCAACCTCCATCTGCTCTTAGCCAGTTTTTACCATCCCACGCCCCAGCGCTATATCATTCTGACGGAGCAGGAGCCTTTCCCTTCGGATCTCTATGCCCTTCAAAGTGCTGCTGCCCTCAAAGGCTATCCGGATGCGGTTCGGATGGTGCCTGAGCTCGTTCCTACCACTGAAGCCGTGCTATCGGCGATTGATTCGTATGGGGAGAGGTTGGCGGGGGTATGGATGAGTGGGGTGCATTATCTAACCGGGCAGGTGTATGATATCCAGGCTATTACGGCGGCGGCGCACCGGGTAGGCGCTTGGGCGGGCTGGGACCTGGCTCATGCCGTCGGCAACATCCCCCTCCAGCTGGATGCATGGAATGTAGATTTTGCCGTCTGGTGCAGCTACAAGTACCTCAATGCCGGCCCTGGCGCCGTCGGCGGCCTTTATGTAGCTCCCCGCCACTGGGGAAAAGCCCCCATCCTCGCCGGCTGGTGGGGCAACCGCTTAGAAACCCGCTTCGTCATGCAGCCCACCTTTGACCCCGCTCCCGATGCCCGCGCCTGGGTCCATAGCAACCCCTCCCCACTCCTCCTCGCCGCCTTAGAAGCCAGCCTGGACATCTTCGCCCTCCTTGATCTACCCACCTACTTCGCCCAAATCCAAACCTACCATAAGCTCCTCCGAGAAAAGCTCTCCGAACTCCCCAACCTCTCTATTCTCACCCCAGCCCACGCCCACGGCGCCCAAGTGTCCTTTCAAGTGCAGGGAAGCGATGGCCAAGCCCTCTATCGCGCCCTCCTGCAAGCCGGCTACTGCATAGATTGGCGGCGGCCCGGCATCCTCCGAGCCGCCCCAGTCCCCCTCTACAATACCCCAGAAGAAATAGATGCCTTCGCCCAAACCCTCTCCCATTACCTTCGGGCCCATGCATAAAAGCCTCAGCTTACTCCTCGGCTCCTTTCCTTTGTGGGGGATGAGCCAAATCACCTATCGCCTCTTTTGGGCCGACGAACCCCCCTACACTTATCGGGTAGTCATGCGCCTCTCCCCCTCTAAAGCAACCTACACCGATCTCCGCATGCCAGCCTGGCGCCCCGGCCGCTACATCCTCCAAAACTACGCCGGCGCCCTCTACCACTTCTCCGCACAAAACCCCAACGGCCAACCCCTCCCCTACAAAAAAACCGACAAAGACACCTGGCGCATCTTCCACCCACCGAAAACCCCCTTCATTGAGGTCTCCTACCGCGTGGATGCCCGCACCCTGGATGCCGGCTCCAGCTATCAAAGCCGCGACCTCATCTACTTCAATCCCATCACCCTCTTTTTATACCCCGTGGGGCGATTACAGGAGCCCTGCCAGCTGGAATTGCCTGACCTCCCTCCCGACTGGGCCGTCGCTACCGCCCTCCCCGCTAAAAATAAACACCTCTACCAAGCCCCCTCTTACCACCACCTCGTGGATGCCCCCTTCGTTATCGCCCCCACCCTCCGACAAACCCAAACCTCCTGCGCCGGCATCACCCTCCACGTCCACTTCTGGGGCGAGGTCGGCGCCAAAAACCTAAATAACTTCCTCAATAGCCTGTGCCAAATCGTCCAAACCCAAAAAAACATCTGGGGCGAACTCCCCCTCTCCGAGTATCACTTCATCTACATTCTGGTGCCTTTCCAAATGCGCCATGCCGTAGAGCATGAAAACTGCGCCCTCTTCGTTTTGCCCCAGAGCGGCGCCCAAGACGAAAACTCCCTACAATCCTTCCTCCCCATTTCGGCTCATGAGTTTTTCCATGTGTGGAATGTCAAGCGGCTCCGCCCAGCTGCCATGTGGCCCTACGACTACAATAACCCCCCCATGACCTCCCTCCATTGGCTCACCGAAGGCGTAACCGACTATTACACCGCTCTATCCCTCGTGCGCGCCGGCCTCCTCTCCGAATCCGACTACTGGAACCAACTCAGCACCTTCCTCCAACAAATAGAAAATAGCTGGGTCTACCACACCTTTTCCCCCGCCGAACAAAGCATGGATAGCTGGCATGCCACCTCTCCCTATCGCCCCCCCTTCTTGCAAGCCTCCTTCTACGCCTCGGGCAAACGTCTGGGATTCCTACTGGATATGTTTATACGGCGGGAAAGCGGAGGACAATATAAGCTGGATGACCTCCTGCGCTACTTGTATCAGACCTACTACAAGCAAGGGCGGGGCCTCCCCGAAGACGGCGTGCAGAAAGCCCTCCTTCACCTCCTCGGCCCCGCTAAAAAAGAAAAGATCGCTGAGTTCTGGCGCTCGTATGTGGAGGGGTGTGCCCGCATCTCTTACCGCCAATTTCTAGAGGGACTCCCCATCCAAGTGGAAGAAGAAGAAAAACCCGCTCAAGGATGGGCCCGCATCGGCATCCGCCATTGGAGTGCAGAGGGAGATGGCCTCCGCATTGGCGAGGTAGAACCCCTCAGTTGTGCCGCTATGGTGGGGCTCATGCGCGGCGATGTGTTATACACCGTTGACACGAAATCCGCCAAAGACATAGACCCGGCTTTTTGGGACCAGCTTCCGGTGGGGGCGCAGGTCCTTCTCGGATGGCGCCACGAAGATGAGATTGCAGAAGGCCTCCTGCGCTTAGAGG
>JAVVHK010000145.1:0-4308 GCA_032249525.1 Bacteroidota bacterium
TTTTTTATCAATTTTTTTCTCACTTTTTTTTTTTGTTTTTGTGGGGTGGGGGGCGCCCCCCCCCCCCCGGGCGGCGCCCCGCCGCTCAAAAAGAAAGTTTATATCGTACTCTCCACGTAGTCGGCCTACCTTTGTGGCGTGGAGCACATTCTGATTTTGGGGAGTGGGCCGATAGTTATTGGTCAAGCGGCGGAGTTTGATTACTCGGGCTCGCAAGCAGCCCGTATTCTTCGGCAGGCCGGTTATGTGGTGCACCTTCTCAACTCCAATCCCGCCACCATCATGACGGACCCTACTACGGCTAATTATATCCATCTTCTTCCCTTGACCGAAGAGAGTGTAGAGGCGATTTTGCAGAAGCATCGGATTGATGCGGTTTTGCCAACGATGGGGGGGCAGACGGCTCTCAACTTAGCTGTGGCTTGCGCCAAAAAGGGCATATGGGAGCGGTACGGGGTGCGGGTGATTGGGGCGGATATGGAGGCTATTGAAATTGCAGAAGACCGGGAGAAGTTTCGGCAGTGGGGCCTAAGCTTAGGGCTGCCTATGCTGCCAGCGGGCATTGCCCGCTCCTATCTGGAAGCCAAAGACTTAGCGCAAAAGATTGGGTATCCGGTGGTCATTCGGCCCTCATTTACGCTGGGGGGAGCCGGCGCCCAGCTTGTGCACACCAAAGCGGAGTTAGAAAAAGCCGTAGGACGAGCCCTCTCTATAAGCCCCGTCCATGAGGTCCTTATTGAGAAAAGCGTAGCTGGGTGGAAAGAGTTTGAGCTGGAAGTGATGCGCGATCAGGCCGGCCAATTCATTGTCGTCTGCACCATTGAGAATGTGGACCCCATGGGTATTCATACGGGCGACTCCATCACTGTGGCTCCTGCCCAAACCCTCCCCGACTATCTCTACCAGACCATGCGTAACTATGCCCAGAAGATTTTACTCTCCTTCCCCAACTTCGCAGGAGGCTGTAATGTGCAGTTTGCTTTGAGTCCTTACTCAGATGAAATATACGTCATTGAGATCAATCCTCGGGTTTCTCGGTCTTCGGCGCTGGCGTCTAAGGCAACGGGCTATCCCATTGCGAAGGTGGCCGCTCTCTTAGCCGTAGGAAAACGGCTGGATGAAATCCCTAATCCCGTAACCGGAAATACTTCGGCTTTCTTCGAGCCGAGCATAGACTATGTAGTGGTAAAAGTGCCTCGGTGGAACTTTGACAAGTTTCCGGGCGCGAATCGCCGCTTAGGCATGCAGATGAAGAGCATAGGCGAAGCCATGGGCATTGGACGGAGCTTTATAGAGGCGCTCCAGAAGGCTGTGCAATCCTTAGAGCTACGCCGAAATGGCCTGGGTGCCGATGGCCGCGAAATCCAAGACCTCTCCCAGCTACTCCAAGGCCTGGAAAACCCCTCCTGGAATCGCATTTTCTACATTCACGATGCACTCATGGCAGGCATTCCCATCCGTACAATCCACAAGCTCACGGGGATTGATGAGTGGTTTTTGCAGGAGATACAGAAGCTAGTCGATTTAGAGCGCACGCTCTCCCGCTATACCATAGAGGACCTTCCGGAAGACCTTCTCTGGAAAGCTAAGCAGATGGGCTTGGGAGACCGACAAATTGCGCACTTAGTGGGCACAGTGGAAAGTCAGGTATACAAACGTCGCAAAGCCCTGAATATTGAACGAGTATATAAACGAGTAGATACCTGTGCAGCGGAGTTTGAAGCAAAGACGCCGTATTATTACTCTACCTTTGAGAGGGGCGGGGAGGATGAGGGGGTGCGGTTTCAGAGTGAGGCGGATGGAGCTAAGCCCCGAGTGCTGATTTTGGGAAGCGGTCCCAATCGGATTGGACAAGGGGTGGAGTTTGATTACTGCTGCGTCCATGGGGCCCTAAGCGCAAGGGCTTTAGGGTACGAGGCCATCATGCTCAACTGCAATCCGGAAACGGTTTCCACGGACCCCGATATTTCAGACCGGCTGTACTTTGAGCCTGTATTTTGGGAACATGTATATGAGGTGATTGACCGAGAAAAGCCGATAGGCGTAGTAGTTCAGTTAGGAGGGCAGACGCCGCTCAAACTCGCGGAAAAGCTCCACCGATGGGGAGTGCCGCTCATTGGGACCGATTATGAGGCAATAGATATTTCGGAGGATAGGGGCCGATTTTCGGAGATGCTTTCGGAGCTGGGAATCCCCTATCCGCCTTTTGGGGTGGCCCACACGCCCGACGAAGCCCTCGCCTTAGCAGAAAAGATGGGATATCCCGTCCTAGTACGTCCCAGCTACGTCTTAGGCGGCCAACGCATGCGCATCGTCGTAGATGAGGAAGAGCTCGTAGAGCAGATCGTTACCATCCAAAAAGAGCTACCTGGCAACCGCATCCTCATAGATCGTTTTCTCAGCGGGGCAGTAGAAGCCGAGTTAGATGCCATTTGCGACGGCGAAGAGATTGGGATTCTGGGGATCATGGAGCATATTGAGCCAGCGGGGGTGCACTCGGGAGACTCTGCCGCCGTAATTCCACCTTTTTCCCTTTCGGCAGAAGCGCTGGAGAAAATGCGCACTTATGCAGCTCTTATAGCTCGGCGATTGAAGGTACGGGGATTCATGAACATCCAGTTTGTCGTGCATGAAGGGACGGTATATGTGATTGAGGCGAACTTACGCGCTTCTCGGACCGTCCCTTTCTTAGCTAAGGCGTTGCAAAAACCTTTTGTCCAATGGGCCATGGAAATACTGCTGGGCGGGAAAAAAGTAAAAGACTTTGACTTTTCTGCGAAGCTGGAGGGATATGCGATAAAGATTCCCGTCTTTTCCTTTGATCGGTTTCCCGAGGTAGAGAAGACGCTGGGGCCTGAGATGCGTTCTACGGGGGAGGAGATTCGGTTTATCCGAGACCTTTCGGACCCTTTGTTTCAGGCGCTGTATAGGGAGCGTGTGCGGTATCTTAGCCGATGATGGAGTGGAGTCGGTACCTTCGGCCTGCTGAGGAACCGCTAATGTATTCTTATCGGCTTTCTCAGGCGACCTCATTTCCACGGGGGGATTTAGCGATTGAGGAGGCGCTTAGTCGGGCTCCGCAGGCTGTTCTCATAGGGTATCCCTACTACTGGCGCAATCAACGGCTTTTTTATCAGTCTGCTATTACGGGGCTTATTCGTCGGCGATTGTATAGTCTGGCGCTAATATCGTCAACGCTTCGGCTGGTGGATATGGGTGATGTGGTTTTAGACGATTCGGAGGAGGCGCCGCTTGGGGCGTTGGAGGAGCTGGTGGCGGAGTTACTGAGGCGAGGGCATCGGGTGATTGTATTTGGGGGTGGTCAGGAGGCAGCGCAGGCCTTGTACCGAGCCGTAGAAGCGCAGGAAACCCCCTTTACTTACACGCTGATTGACAAGCGGCTGGACCTGATAGATCCCTTGGACCCTGCGGAGGTACCTGCTCGCACCTACAATCTGGATATTTTGCGTTCGGAATCGGTGATATGGCCTACCTACCTCCATGTGATTGGTTTAGCGTGGCACTGGGTGAGCCCAGCCGAGGAAAACCTACTTCATACCCAGCTCCATGTGCCGTATTTGCGTTTGCATGAGGTGCTGGAGGACCCCAATCGGGCCGAACCGCTTTTGCGCACGGCGCGGCTGATTTCAATGGATGGGGGGGTAATTCGGGCGGCAGATGCCCCCAGCGTCTTAGACCCTGACCCTGAGGGATTACCCATTGAGGTAGCGACTAAGCTCATGCGCTTCGCCGGGAAGGGTTACTATCCCGATGTCCTGCACTTAGCTAACTTCCGGCCCCGCCGCGAAGGCGCCCAGCGCACCGCCGCCGCCTTCGCTCTGCTCATCTGGTATTTTCTTGAAGCCCTTATCAACCCCGAGTACGACTTTCCCGCCCCAGACCGGTCCAACTTAGAACTCTTCCCCGTCCGCCTCAAAAGCCCAGAGCTACCCGAACTTCTCTTTTACCGGCACCCCAGCAGCGGCCGATGGTGGATGAATGTAGAACCCGTCCGAGGAGGCCCGCCCTATCTCTTCCCCTGCGACCAGAGCCACTACCTGCAAGCCGTAGAATATCAGGAGCCCCCACCTCTATGGTATCAGCTCCAATTGCGCTAAACCCCTTTAGTTATACCATTTTGAGGCCAAGGCTTTCTTAATGCGAAGAGGGGATGGGCGCGCCCGCCCGCAGGGCGGGCGCGCCCTCACAGCGGCGGGGGGCGCGCCCCACGACGGGGGCGGGGCCCCCCAAGAATAGAGGCGGGGGCCGCCAAGAGGAGATGCCCCCCACAAAAGACACACCCCCCCC
>JAVVHK010000146.1:0-4278 GCA_032249525.1 Bacteroidota bacterium
CCGCGGGTTTTGGGGGGGGCCCCCGCCACACAAACCTCTCTCCATCCAGAAGGTTTTTGATTGCATAGAGGGTATTATGAAGGGGTGAAAAGGGAGGGCGTGTTGCTGGTGCCTGCTTCCTATAAGGATGAGATAGAGATGGTTCATGCCGGCTTTTTGGGAGAGGAAGGTAGGTAAAGGGCAGTTTTCTGCTGCCAGTGTGGTAAAGTGCCAGGGTCTCGTAAGATACTCCGCGACACGGCTATGAGAGCCGGATATACAGGCAAATCCACTGGGAGGTCAGCCCCCTGCGCCCCTAAACCCGGTATGAGAAGCCAGCTTTCTTTTTCTACCTTGCGCAGTTCCCGTAGCTCCTCTGCGTGATGAGCTCCCCATACCCAGCCAATCACAGCAGGCGTACCTCGCGGCTTCTCCGAAATAATCGTCTGCCAGAGCATCTTTTGCCATTTAGGTGCCTCTGTGGTTCGCAGGAGAACAAAAACCCACCGATCCACCACCTCATAAAACGGCCGCAAGCTTTCCCAGCCTAAGTAGGGATGTGCAGTAATACCCGTAAATCCCAACTCCTCATAAAAGGCTCGTGCATAGGCTTGATTGGTATGGGCAATATCTCCGCGCTTGCCATCTAAGATTACCAGATAGTCCTCGGGTATTTGCGTTCGCAAGGCTTTTAGGAGTTTCCATCCTTCTGCGCCCCACTGCTCGTAGAAGGCGCTATTGAACTTGAATCCGATCGCGTAGGGGAGGGCGGCCTGGATGACTTCAGACAAATAGCCTTTTAGCCAGGTAATCTGCCAGCGGTGGTGGGCTGGCAAAGCGTCTGGAGCGGGGTCCAGCCCTACACACAAAAGCGAGCGCCGACTGTGTGCCAGCTCTGCAAGTCTCTCCGCCTTCACCGAAGGTCCACCACTGAAATACCCGGATACTTCCGAGTATCAAAGACAAACTCGCTATCTGGAAGACTCACTACCTGGAAGTTTTTTAGCTCATAGTCTACTACCGTCCCATCCCGATGGGAAAACTTTATCCGCTGGGGCAGCTCCGTAGCTTCACTAATCCAAACCTCTACCCGAAAGTAGTCTGTCGTATCGCTAATGGGAAAGAGGGAAATCTTGTGGATAGTTTGGCCCTTATAGGTTTCGGATTTATCCAGGCGTACTTTCATGTCCTGGTCGTAAATGCGAAAGATACGGTCTAAGCTGAATCCTTCTTTGGGGTTGTAGGACGTTATGGTGACTTCATTTTCTTTTTTGAGGTATTGCCACATAGTTTGGCCATCGCAGACGATGAGGAGGTCGCCCATGTCCACGGCAAACTTATTTTGGCGGGGGCGATAGCGGAGGGTTCCGGCCTTAGAGATACGTTTTTGGGTGGTGTCGGCTTTGTTTTCCACTTGGTAGGAAAACTGGACGGTGAAGCTCTCAAGGGAGCGGAGTTTTTTTCTGGAGCGTTTGATGAGGTTATCGGCTTTGGGGTCTACTTGGGCTATGAGGAGGCTTCCGAAGAGGAGGGGCCAGAGGGATCTCATGCTTGCGAAGGTACAAAAGACATGCCAGGAGTGGGGGATTATTTGAGGTGCTGCTGGTAATAGTGCCACAGGAGGATGGCGGCGGCGCTGCTGACATTGAGGGAGTCAAGGGTAGGGACGTGGGGGATGGAGAGGTGGACGGAAGCGAGGGAGAGGTACTCGTTGGGGAGGCCCTTATCTTCGCGGCCTAAGAGGAGGATGGCGGCAGGCGGCCAAGTCCATTCGGAGAGAGGCACGGCAGTAGGGGAGGGTTTAGTGGTGGCGATAAGGGTCCAACCAGCCTGGGCCAGCCTCCGAAGGTCCGTATAAAGGCGAGGCGATCGAAAGACTGGCAGATGGGGAAGCATGCCTGCGCTACTTCGCCAGAGCTGAGGATTGGCGGGAGAAGCCGTTTTTTCGGTGGGCCACAGGAGCCCACGAGCCGAAAAAGCCACCGCATTACGAATGATAGCTCCCACATTCCGCACATCTGTAATGCCTACCAAAGCTACCAGCAGACCCTCTATAGGCTCCTTTAAGAGCTCATCCACCTGCCGAAAAGGAATGGGACTCACATAGGCCGCTCCCCAACTCGCACCCTTGGGCAAAGCCGCAGGCGGAACCTGTTGTACCCGTAGATTGTACCGCCGAATAAGGCGATATAAGGCTGGCGGGTAGGGGCGCCCCGCAGGACACACTATCCGCTCAATCGTAACTCCTCCTTCCAAAGCGCGTCGTAAAGCCCGCAAGTCTGTAATTACTTCCACACCGCTTGATATTCTAAACGTCTTTGCAAAACCCAGTCTTGGCCCTGCCGTTCAAAGACGAAAGAAAGCTTTTGTTTGGTGTAGACCCAGGTTTCCATGTTGGTGGTGTAGAGGCGCAGGTCTGGGGGGCCCCAGCTGGCGTAAATGAGCCCAAAGTCGGTTCGGTCGCCGGGCTTCGTATGGGAAAAGCGTTGGCGAGCCTCGGCCCGGCGAGTAGGGTTTAGGTTGAGCTTTTTAGGTGGGGGGGTGGAAAGCGCACAGGTCCAAAAGACCTGGGAAGAGTCTCCTTTGAGATACCAGGCACAAGGTGTATAGGCCCAGCGGGGCTTATATCCCGTTAGGATGTAGGGGAGCAGAGGCCAAGCTGTATCTACTCGGGCCGGCTCAAAGAAGGATTGCCATAAGCTGTCCCCTACTTTGAGCTGGTGAATTCTTCCTGCTGTGTCCAGGAGGGTAATAGGCTCGCTTAGCCAAGGGCCAGCCTGTAGGGGATAAGCACGCACGAAATGGCCAGGAAAGTAGCATCGCGCATAGAACGCTTTTTCGGGGATAGTTTCGGGAAAGGCTTCTAGGTAGGTCCATCGGTTAGCTAAGGCTGGGGGGAGCTGCCAGGTGATGGGGCCTTGCCACTTGGGGGCTTCTGGGAGGGCGAGGAGAGTCTCGGCTATCAGTCCTCCCTCCTCTCCGTAGAGCCGCATCTGCACCTTAAGGAGCGAGTCAAAGGCGTAATCCATCCATTCCGACAGGTCTATGTGGATGAAAAGGGCCCATTTCGTACTCTCCAGGCGGAAGGCCCTTGCTTCTAAGGGCGGCTGTAAGAGGTAAGGCCTTTCTACGAGGGGAAGGATGAG
The DNA here is from genome assembly GCA_032249525.1 of Bacteroidota bacterium. Lineage (GTDB taxonomy): Bacteria > Bacteroidota > Bacteroidia > SpSt-205 > SpSt-205 > JAPYWM01. The sequence continues at coordinate 3,126 of JAVVHK010000146.1, forward strand.
CTGGGCCTTAGCCCCGACGACGAGGAGGAGCCAGCGCACGGAGGCGGTCATTGAGTTTGAGGGCTCGCATAGTGAGGGTGGTATCTCCACTTATGGCTAAGGCCGTTCGCAGCGTGAGATCGGCTCCGTAGAGAAGCATATCATCGGGGGCTTCTTTGACGGCCACAAGATAGTCCACTTCTCCTTCCATGCGTGCTAAGTTTTCAGCAAGGAGCCGCTTAGCCTGGAGGGTATCCCCTAATCCGAGCCATAGATTGGCTTCTTGGGCGATTTGATAGGCTTCCAGAGGGCAGGCCTCGGGCGAAATAACTTGCCGGAGAAAAGAAAGAAGCTCCCGACCTTTCTGACGAAAGGCTTCCGCTTCGGCCCGAGAAACGGTATCTTTTTCCAGAGCCTTTTGAACGTAATGATCAGCTAAGCGGTAGAAGACCGAACGGTAGGTGTTAATCATGCGCAACGTGTTGGAGTCGTAAAAGATTTTGGGGTTATTGAGGTTTCGGTAGCGAAAAACCTGCGTTAGCAGCTGGTGCGTAAGGCTATCTTGGATGGGGGCATTGTAGATGGAGCCGTTGGTGGAGTAGCGTGGCTTAAGGGGTAGAAGCTCGTAGACATTGCCGCGCTGATAGAGGTAATCGGAGAGGCCCAGATAGCTAAAAGAGGGGAGGGTATTGGCAAAGCAGATGGGACGTTTCCAGCCCTCTCTGATGGCGGTGGTTACGATGTCATAAGTCATGAAATCTTGTTTGAGGAGGTAGGTATTTTGGCCGCTGCCGCGCACGGGGACTTGCCAGTAAAGGGTATCGGCTAAATCCCCTGCGGAGAAGCGGCCTTCGGTGGGGTAGTTCTTGAGGAAAGCGGTTTTGTCTATGGGGATAGCGAGGGATTGGGATTTAGCGGGGATGGAGGCGGTCTTTTCCCCCATGAAGAGCTCATCTGGGACCGAAATGGGGACAGGCGGAGCCCCATTAGGGCTATTGTACTTGAGCTGAGAGATATACCAGTCTGCGTTGAGGAGGCTGAGGTTGACGATACGCACATCGGTGCGCACGCCTTCCACTTCTTGAAGGTACCAGAGGGGAAAGGTGTCGTTGTCCCCATTGGTGAAGAGGATGGCGTTGGGTGGGCAGGACATGAGGAAGTTGTAGGCGGCGTC
>JAVVHK010000147.1:0-4244 GCA_032249525.1 Bacteroidota bacterium
ACATTTTTGGTTAAATATTTTACATTATAACTTTTTTTTTGGGGGGGGGCGCCCCCGCCCTTGGGGGGGGGCCCCGCCGCTGTGAGGGCGCGCCCGCAGGGCGGGCGCGCCCATCCCCTCTTTACATTAAGAAGGCCTTGGCCTCAAAATGGTAGGGAGGCGGAGGTAGGGGCGCGGGCAAAGTATCGGAGTGAGTTTATGGTGCGCTTTTTGGAGGGGAAGGAGGCGGTGGAGCGGGGTGAGGGTTTCTGGTCGGAGGAGAAGGGGGCTTTTCGGGTGCTGGATCACCTGTCGGCCGAGGCGCGGGCCGTCTATGAGGCGGGAAAGGTCCTTTGGCGGTATTATCACAGCCGGCCCGACGCCAAACCCGACGCCTCCCTCTACGATATACGAGCCTACTTTCAGGGCAGAGATGCACAGGGCAAAGTCAAACCCACCAGCGAAGATAGCACCTACCGCCACCTCAATCAGACCCTCAAAGAGGCCCTCGAAACCCTGGCCCAAAAGATAGCCGAAAAAGCCTACGCCTACGGCTTTCTCAGGCGGTAGGCACATGACCTCGGCGGGTTTTATGTTTATTTGCTTATGCTCATCTACACGGAGATCACGCCCAATCCGCAGAGCCTAAAGTTTGTTTTGCCGCCGGAGGTGGTGGCCATAGAGCGGGGCAATCGCACCTATGAGCGAGCTGAGCTTTCGGAAGCGTGGCCTGCTGGCATCCAAGCGCTTTTCCAGATTCCGGGCGTGGAAAGTGTGTTTTTGACCCGCGCCTTTGTAACCATCACGAAAAGCCCCGAGGTCGGATGGCATGAGCTGATTCCCGCGGTGAAGGAGGTTTTGAAAACCTACTTAGCGCGGGGGCCACTGGCCCCCGCAGGCGAAGTCTCGGTTTCGGAGTCTTCCCCCGAAGGCATTGAGCGACAAATCGTGGAAGCCATAGAGGAGTACATTCGTCCAGCCATAGCGATGGATGGAGGCGATGTGGAATATGTGGGCTATTCGGACGGCGTAGTCAAACTACGGCTCATGGGGAGCTGTGTGGGCTGTCCCTCCAGCCTCGTTACTTTGAAAGCGGGGATTGAAAATCTGCTCACTCGTTTGATTCCTGAGGTGAAGGCGGTGGAGGCCGTATGAGAGGGGTACTGGCCTTAGGGTTTATAGTGGTTTTTTGTACTTCGCCCGCTGTCCGGCAGAAGAAGGGAGGGGAGGCGGAGAGGGGGGTAGATTCGGTTCATAGTAGCTGGTATGTATTTCGGCGGGAAGGTTTGGATACGCTACGGGGGCGGCGGTGGGTGCTGGTTTTGCATCGGCCTACGCGGGGGCTGGTGGATAGCTTTTTAGACCTGGGGATAAAGGTGGAGGCGGTGTATGCGCCGGAGCATGGTTTGTGGGGGGAGGTAGGGGCGGGCGGCTATGTGCGGGATACGGTGTATCGGGGGGTGCCGGTGTATTCGCTTTATGGGAAGCGGCGAGCCCCTGCACCGGAGGAGCTTCGGAAGGCCGATGCGATTCTCTTTGCGCTGCGGGATGTGGGGGTGCGGTATTACACTTATCTTGGTACGTTGTCGCTGGTCCTAAGGGCGGCGGCCCAAGCCCAAAAGCCCGTATGGGTGCTGGACTTCCCCAATCCGCATGCTCATTATGCGTATGGGCCGCTTCTGGATAGTTCGCTTTTTTCGTTTGTGGGGCTTCATGCGACGCCGCTAGTTTTAGGTCTGACGATTGGGGAGTATGCGCGGCTTTTAGTTGGGGAGGGGTGGGTGCCGCCTTGTGAGCTGCGGGTGGTGCCCTGGCGGGGTTGGCAGCGCGGCTCGGCCTCTTTGAGCCGCTGGGCCGCCGAAGCCCGAGCTTTTTGGCAGGAAGCCCCCTCCCCAGCCCTCCAAAGCCCTGAAGCTATCCACCTCTACCCCATCTTAGGATGGTACGATGCCAGCTTAGCTGTAAGCGTGGGACGAGGTCTGGATAAGGCCTTTACCCTGATAGGATGGGACCCCCGTCAGGAATCGCCCCTTTTACCTTTTCGGGATACGGTCTTATATGGGTATCGGCTGCGGGCTACGGAATTTGTGCCGCGAGCCGGGGCCCGTCAAGGAAAAGTCTGCGCAGGATGGCAGATTGAGCCGCCCGAGGAGGTAAAGCCTGATAGTCTGTTTCGGTTGGGCTTCACGCTTTTGAAGGCGGCCTATGCGGCGAGTGGAGGTTCGGAGGAGGTTTTTGGAGACTTAGAGTTTTTTGACAAGTTGACGGGGACGCCGTTAGTGCGCTGGTACGTGGAGCGGGGGCTACCGGTGGAACAGATGTATAGCGATTTTCGGGCGCCGGAGACTTGGGAGCGGCTGCGGGCGCGGTATGGGTTGTAGCCCCCAAATTTCCCTAACTATTCCCTACCTTTGCCACCAAATATGAGCCAGCCAATCAAAGGAAAAGTCGTCCAAATCATCGGCCCTGTTGTAGATGTGCAATTCGACCCCAAGGAAGGCTATCTACCCGAGATTTATGAAGCCTTAGTCTTAGAGGCCAGAGGCCAAAAAGTGTATTTAGAAGTCCAGCAGCACCTCGGCGAGTATCGGGTGCGCACCATCGCCATGGATAGTACAGACGGCTTCAAACGGGGCGATGAGGTCATAGCCTTAGGCCATCCCATTGAGATTCCTGTAGGCGAAGCTATCCGGGGTCGCCTCCTCAATGTCGTCGGCGAACCCATTGACGGCCTCCCCCCCATCCAAACCGACAAAAAATACCCCATCCACCGCCCCGCACCAAAGTTTGAAGAACTTTCCACAGAACCTAAAGTACTGCTTACCGGAATCAAATGCATAGACCTGCTCACCCCCTACAAAAAGGGAGGAAAGATTGGGCTTTTTGGAGGGGCAGGCGTAGGGAAGACGGTGCTCATCATGGAGCTGATCAACAACATTGCGAAGGCACATTCGGGATTTTCGGTGTTTGCAGGAGTGGGAGAGCGCACTCGGGAAGGGAATGACCTTCTTCGGGAAATGATTGAGTCGGGCGTTGCCCGCTATGGAGAAAAATTCAAGCGCTCTATGGAGAAGGGGGGATGGGACCTTTCCGCAGTAGATATGGAGGAGCTGAAAAAGTCGCAGGTAACGTTGGTTTTTGGGCAGATGAATGAGCCGCCGGGGGTTCGGGCTCGGGTAGCGCTTACAGGACTGACGATTGCGGAGTACTTCCGAGATGGGGAGCCGGATGAGCCTGCGGGACGGGACGTGCTATTCTTCATTGATAATATCTTCCGGTTTGTGCAGGCGGGGTCGGAGGTGTCGGCGCTTTTGGGGCGGATGCCCTCGGCAGTGGGTTATCAGCCTACGTTGGCCAGCGAGATGGGCGCCCTCCAAGAGCGCATCACCTCCACAAAGCGGGGGTCAATTACTTCTATTCAAGCGATTTATGTGCCGGCGGACGACTATACAGACCCCGCTCCAGCGACGACTTTCGCTCACTTAGACGCCACGACAGAACTCTCCCGCGCCATTGCCGAGCTGGGCATCTATCCTGCTATTGACCCTCTCACCTCCACCTCCCGAATGCTTACCCCCGAAATCGACCAGCAAACCGTCCCCGGCCACTACGAAACCGCCCAACGAGTCAAAGCCATCCTCCAACGCTACAAGGAACTCCAAGACATCATCAACATCTTAGGACGAGAAGAGCTCTCCGAAGAAGACAAGCTAGTGGAAAGCCGAGCTCGTAAAATTCAGCGCTTTCTCAGTCAGCCCTTCCATGTAGCGGAGGCGTTTACGGGCCTTCCCGGGGTCTTTGTCCCCATAGAGGAAACCGTCCGAGGCTTCCGAATGATTCTGGATGGAGAATTAGACTACTTACCCGAGCAGGCCTTCTACATGGTGGGGACCATTGACCAAGCGATTGAGAAAGGCAAACGCATTTTAGCTGAAATAGGGGCATGAAAGAAATGCTTTCGGTTTCGGTCCGAACTAAGGAAGGGCTTTGGTACGAGGGGGAAGCTAAATGGGTACGAGCCGTAAGCCCTGAGGGCTACTTTGAGGTGTGGCCCGGGCATGCTCCTCTCCTAGCCAGCCTAACCCAAGGCACCCTCACCATACAAACCCCTACAGACCTCAAAGAACGCCCTATCACCCACGGCTTCCTCCAAGTAGAAAATGACCAGCTCCTGATTCTCCTGGCAGAGTAGGTAAGCGCCGGTGAAAACTATCCTATACACGAGGAGGGCTTCCCACGGGGAGCCCTTTTTCTTATACTACTTT
>JAVVHK010000148.1:0-4240 GCA_032249525.1 Bacteroidota bacterium
GGGGGGGGCTGTGTGTGTTTGCGGGGGGGGGGGGGTGGGGGGTTGGGTTGTGGGGGGGGGGGGGGCCGGCGGGCGCCCCCCCCGCCACCCAGACCCTCTTTCCCCTAGATAAGGTTACGCCGTACTTGCCCTTCTAACAGGAGCCGCCTGCCCCCGGCCCTCCTTCCTCCGAAGGAAAAAAGGATGTAGAGATGAGGATTTACGCCGTCGGCCCTACTTTCACAGGGAATCCACGCGGCCTAAAACACCCTTTCTTCTGAAGGGAAAAGGGATGTCGCAATGCAGGTTACTCCCTCACCACTACCCTCACCGGAGGCAGGACAGCCCGTTTTACATGAACTTCTACGTAAATACACGCCCAGCCTTCCTGCTTCTCCTCAAAGTCGGCTATGCGCTATTAAAGCTTCACCCACTGATACTTTCGTAGCTTTGCCCCGTGCCCCTCTACTTGTACAATACCCTCACGCGCCGAAAAGAGCTTTTTGAGCCACTGCGTCCACCTTATGTAGGCATGTATGTGTGTGGGCCGACTGTGTATGGCGATCCGCACTTAGGCCATGCGCGGGCTGCCGTCGTCTTTGATGTGCTGTACCGATACCTCACTTACCTCGGCTATAAGGTGCGATATGTGCGCAATATTACCGATGTCGGGCACTTGGAGGGCGATGCCGACGAAGGCGAAGACAAGATTCTCAAAAAAGCCCGTTTAGAAAAGCTTGAGCCCATAGAAGTAGCCCAGCTTTATACCGCTCGGTATCATCAGGCTATGGACGCGCTGAATGTCAAACGCCCTTCCATTGAGCCTACCGCTACGGCGCATATTCCCCAGCAGATTGCTATGATTGAGCGCATCCTTCAAAACGGCTTTGCCTATGAGGTCAATGGGTCGGTTTATTTAGACTTAGAGGCTTACCGAAAGGTCTATCCCTACGGGGTGCTTTCGGGCCGGCAGGTGGAAGAGCTATTAGCGGGGAGTCGGGAGCTGGAAGGCCAGGCAGAAAAAAAGCACCCCTATGACTTTGCTCTATGGAAGCGGGCTTCGCCGACGCATCTCATGCAGTGGGATTCGCCGTGGGGACGGGGCTTTCCCGGATGGCATATTGAGTGTTCGGCGATGAGCATCCATTATTTGGGCGTGCCGTTTGATATTCATGGCGGAGGCATGGACCTCATTTTCCCCCATCATGAGGCAGAGATCACGCAAGCCCATGCGTGTTTTGGAGCGGAGGCTCAGTATCAGGCGCGCTTCTGGATTCACAATAATCTCGTGACGATAGGCGGCCAGAAGATGAGCAAGTCCTTAGGTAATTTCATTACGATTGAGGAAGTCTTTACGGGGCGGCATGCGCTTTTGTCGCGGGGGTATCCACCGATGGCGCTCAGACTACTCATTTTACAGGCGCACTATCGGAGTCCGTTGGACTTTTCGGACGAAGCGCTGCAAGCGGCGCATAAGGCCTACCTCCGGCTTCTCCATATTGGGGAACTGCTTCGGCGCATTCAACCGGGCAGCACCTCAGAATGGGATGTAGAAAGCTGGGAAGCCAGCATCTTTGCGGCCCTGGATGATGACCTCAATACGGCACAGGCGCTGGCCCACCTCTTTTCCCTACATGATGAGGCGGTTCGGCTCTACAAACGCGAGATCACCCTGCGTGTGGAAGACCTGGAGCGTCTGCGCCACACATGGAAGGTGGTAGTAGAGGATATCCTGGGCCTTTTACCGCTAAAAGGTGTGGATAAGAGCCGCTGGGATGCAGTGATGAGTTTGATTATTACCCTTCGTCGGAAGGCCCGCGCAGAAAAGAACTATGCTTTGGCGGACTTCATCCGAGAGGAGCTGGGTAAAGCTGGGGTGCGATTACTGGATTTTCCGCATGAGACGCTTTGGGAGCTGGAGGCTTAGGGGAGAGAAGCTGCTGGTGGGGCTGGTGCTGATGGGCCTTTTAGTCGGGTGTGGAGAAAGGTCGCCTACTTCGGGTAATAGGCCGGTTTCGCTGCCCCCTCAGCCGACTTTGCGGACAGATGTGCCGGCATTTCGTGCAGAGAGTGCATATGTGTGGGTGGAAAAGCAGCTTTCGTTTGGGCCGCGGATACCGGGGACGGCGGCGCATCAGGCCTGTGGGGATTGGATAGTAGCGAAACTGCGGAGCTATGGGGCCTTAGTGCATGAGCAGCGAGGCACCTTCAAAGGCACCCCTATCCGAAATATCATCGCCTCCTTTCCGGGGCGGGATTCTACGCGTAAGCGTCTTTTACTTTCAGCGCATTGGGATAGCCGGCCCTATGCTGACCAGGATGCCCAAAATAAACGCCAGCCTGTTCCCGGCGCCAATGACGGCGCCAGTGGGGTAGCAGTCCTGTTAGAGATAGCCCGGCTGCTGGGACAAGAGCCCCCACCCGGACCCGTGGATATTATCCTTTGGGATGCCGAAGACCTGGGCCAAGAAGGCGTAGAAGACTCCTACTGCCTGGGTAGTCAGTTTTGGCTTCAAAACCCCGAACCCTATCCGCCCTCTGCCTACTTAGGCGGGATTAACTTAGACATGGTGGGGGCGCGGGGCGCTACCTTCTTACAAGAGGGCTACAGCCGGTTGTATGCTCCCAACCTCTTAGCCTTCGTCTGGCAGGTAGCCGCTCAGTTAGGCTATCAGACCTACTTTGTGCCGCTGGAAGGGGATCCCATCATAGACGATCCCTATTACCTCTCGGCGCGGGGAGGCCTCCCCATGGTCAATATTATCCATCGGCAGCCGCATCGGCCCGCCTTCTTCCCCGAATGGCATACAACGCAAGACAACCTCTCCGTCATTGACCAAGCCACCTTGCTGGCCGTAGGACATACACTAACGGTAGTTATCTACAATCTCCCCGTCGATTTTCTCCCTGCCTGAGGAATAGGGGCTACTTTTCCACAGGCCGCTCACTGAAAGTCGTTACAGAGATTTGCATATCTTTGCGCATGCGACTGGGTTTTGTGTATGCGTCTCTCCTCTTGGGCATTAGCTTAGCCATAGACACAACCCGCACTCGTCTATCCAGTTATAAGGCCAACTTCGCTTCCCTTCTTCAACTGGAAGCTCAAACAGCCAAAGTCTGGTGGGACCGCCAGTCCGTCAATGCCTGCCGCCCCAAAAACATTATAGAGCTTATCGCCCCGGTGGAAATTCGCCTTTCCGAACCCGATAAAAACTTTCACTTTGTCGTGCCCGTACGGGGCCCGGTAAATTCGGGTTTTGGCTTTCGGCGAGGCTGGCAGTTTCACTATGGCTTAGACATTGATCTCAAGACCGGAGATACCGTCGTAGCGGCCATGGACGGCGAAGTGCGCTTAGCTGGATACGATCCGGCGGGATACGGCTACTTCTGCGTGATTGCCCATCCTAACGGCCTGGAAACAGTCTACGGACACTTTTCTCGCCTTTTGGTGACGCCCGAGATGGTGGTCAAAGCCGGCGACCCTATCGGCCTGGGGGGAAGTACCGGTTACAGCACAGGCCCCCACCTGCACTTTGAGGTGCGCTTCATGGGAGAACCCATTGATGTGAGCGCCCTGATTGACTTTGAGAATGGCGAGCTAATAGAGCCCGTTCTGACTATTTCTGCTGAGACCTTCAAACATCTTTCTCAACTGCGTTCGGCGGTATACCACACGGTTCGTCGGGGTGAATCGCTTTACTCCATAGCCCGACGTTATGGGGTAACGGTACGCTATCTGTGTGCTTTGAACGGACTCTCTAACCGTTCTATTCTCCGCCCGGGTCAGCGGCTGCGAGTGCGGTGAAAAAGCGAGCAATCTTTGGCTTAGGAAATCCCGGCCCCGAATATGAAAATACCCGCCACAATATTGGGTTTAGGGTTGTTCAAGAGTTAGCGAAGCTACTCAACGCGCCGCCCTTTCAGCCCGACCGCTATGCCCTTCATACCGAAGTCTCCAAATACGGCATCCAGTGGCACCTCTTTCTGCCTACTACCTACATGAATCGCTCCGGCGATGCCGTAGCTTACTGGCAAAAAGCCTTGGACTTAGACCGCACCGAACTGATTGTCGTATTAGACGAAATACAACTGCCCCTGGGGCGTATGCGCCTTCAGCCCAAAGGCAGTAGCGGTGGCCACAACGGCTTGGCCCATGTGATTGAGCGCTTAGGGAGCACGGAGTTTCCTCGCCTACGTATCGGCATAGACAAAAACTTCCCTCGCGGTGCGCAGGTGGCGTATGTGCTCTCGCCCTTTACTG
>JAVVHK010000149.1:0-4236 GCA_032249525.1 Bacteroidota bacterium
CAGCTAATTTTTTATTTTGGGGGCCCGCCGCCCCCCTGGGGGGGGGGGGGGCCCCCTTTTAAATGGGGGGCCCCGCGGCCCGGTGTGCCCGCCGCCCAGAGCATCTCCCTTCATTCAGAAGGTTTTTGATTGCAAATGGCATTAGGTAAAGAAACCAGTATAAGCTAAGGCCTACTTGGAGGCAGACTTCTCCCGTTTCGGTTCTTTTCTGCTGTTTAGAGGCGATGAGTGGGAAGGGGATTTTTTACGGGATGGGCGGGGGTCTTTACTTTTGGGGCGGTGTGGGAGGCGCTTTTGAGGCTTAGTATTCGGTCGTCGTTATTTACGGGGCTGGTGCTGGCGATTTTTTTGGGGTTTAGTATTTATGGGGCGAGTCATTTGCTGGTGGATGCGGTGCCAGATATTACGAATAATCAGGTGCAGGTGTATGCTTATGCGCCGGGGTATTCGGCGAGTGAGGTGGAGCTTTTGGTGACGCGTCCATTGGAGCAGGCGCTGGCGACTTTGCCCCAGCGGGTGGAATGGCGATCCATATCTCGGACGGGTTTGTCGTTGATTACGTTGGTGTTTGAGGAGGGGGTGGATTTGACTCGGGCGCGGAGTGCGATCTTGGAGCGGCTCATGGCTGTTTCTGGGCAGCTGCCGCCGGGGGTTCAGCCTGAGCTGGGGCCGCTCACTACGGGGCTCAGCGAAGCCTATCAGTACTATCTTGTGCCGCAGGTGCCGGTCTCTCTTACGGAGCTGCGAGCCGTTCAGGATTGGACTATTCGGCGATTTCTCCTGCAAGTTCCGGGGGTAGCGGATGTGAGTAGCTTTGGGGGATATGTGCGGCGGTGGGAGATTGTGGTGGAGTTAGCGGCGCTGAGCCGATATGGTCTTACGCTTGTGGATTTAGAGCGGGCGCTTTTGCAGTCTAATCAGCTGGTGGGGGTGGGGTACATTGAGAAGCAGGCACAGACGATTGCTTTGCGCGTGGATGGTCTTTGGCGGAGCCCAGCGGACATTTTACAAAGCGTAGTGGGGGTGTATAAAGGACGGCCCCTCCTGGTGCGAGACATAGCCCGAGTAGAGGAGGGGCATCTGCCCCGATACGGTGCTTTAGTCAAAGACACCCTGGGAGAAGTAGTAGGAGGGATTGTGCTGGTTCGGAAAGGCGAGAATACCGCCCAGGTCGTAGAGCGCCTGAAAGCAGAACTGCGACGATTAGAGCCCCAACTGCCCTACGGAATCCGTATAGTTCCATTCTTAGACCGAGAGGATTTGATTCGGCGGGTCTTACATACGGCCTCTACCAACCTCATAGAGGCGGGGCTGATAGTTATAGCGCTTTTGACGATACTCTTAGGGAGCTGGCGAGCAGGGCTTATTGTGGGGCTGGTGATTCCGTTGTCTATGGTTTTTGCGCTGGCGGGCCTGTACTTTTCGGGGGAGTCGGCCAATCTCATGAGCTTGGGCGCGATTGACTTTGGTCTCATTGTGGATGGAAGTGTGATTTTGGTGGAGGCGGTTCTGAGTCGGCTTTTGAGAGAAGAGGATCGGCGTGCTGCTACGGAGAAAGCGTCTATTCAGATTCGGCAGGCGAGTTTATTTGGGGAGCTGGTGGTTTTGTCGGTGTATGTGCCGCTTTTATTTCTGCGGGGTGTGGAGGGAAAGATGTTTCGTCCGATGGTGCTGACGATGATTTATGCGCTTTTAGGGGCGCTAATATTGTCGCTTACGTTAGTGCCTTGGCTTTCGGCGCGTTTTTTGCGGGCGCCTGTGGGATGGGTTCCGTCGTTTAGTGAGAGGTTTTTTGACACCCTTCGGGAGGCGGCTTGGAAAGTTTATAGGTATAGTGTGCGTCGGCCTTATTGGCCTCTTTTAGGGTGGGGGTTGTGGGTGGCTTTGGGGGGGTATTTGCTGAGGGTTTCGGAGACTGTGTTTTTGCCCGAGCTGAATGAAGGCGATTTTGCGGTGGAGACGCGGCTGCCACTTGGGAGTGCCCTCTCAGAGACGATAGCCTATACGCAGCATATCAGTCGGCTGCTCTTGGAGAAGATGGGCTGGGCGTTTTCGCAGGTAGTGGCTAAGATAGGTACTTCGGAGATTCCAATGGACCCGATGTTTGTGGAGAGTGCGGACCTTATTGTTCATATTCGGCCGGAGGCGCCTTTGGATCGGGCGCAGTTGGCAGATTCCCTCAAGGCGCTGGTGGTAGCCCATTATCCGGGGATTTTTATTGGGGTGCAGCAGCCGATACAAATGCGGTTTAATGAGCTTTTGGCGGGGGCGCGCACGGATATCGTGATTAAGCTTTTAGGGCCGAACTTAGATACGCTCACTTTGTATGGGGAGCGGCTTGCGCAGATATGTGAGGGGGTGGCGGGGGTAGCGGACTTATCTCGGCCGCTCTTTTTTGGGGCGACGGCGGTAGAAGTGCGCTGGCGTCCCGAACTTCTAACAGCGTACGGGGTAGATTTAGCAGAGGCCCAACGGCGCGTGCAAGCTTTTCGGATAGGGCTTCCTTTGCGGGAGGTGTATGAAGGGGAGCGACGAATCCCCACCGCCTTGCGATTAGATGTCTCGTCCTCTTTGGCGCAGTTGGAAGCGCTTCCCATTCCTACGGCGCAGGGAGGCTATGTGCCGCTTTCCAGCATTGCGGAAGTGCGCCTCGTGCCCAGCTACAATGAGATCCCCCATGCGGAAGGAGAACGTGCCTATATCATAGGGATCAATGTGCGGGGGCGAGGTGCTCTGGAGGTGGTGGAGGAGATTCAAGCTCGGGTGCGTCGTTTGGCCTTGCCGCCGGGGTATTTTATTCGCTATGGCGGCCAGTGGCAAAACTATCAGGAGGCGCGGATGCGGCTCTTATGGATTGGGCCTTTGACGCTTCTCACTATGGCGATGCTCATGTACTTGACGCTTAGGCGCTGGGGGGCAGTGGGACTGGTGCTGGTGGTCTCCATGTCTGCGCCAGCGGGAGGGATGGTGGCTTTATGGCTGCGGGGTTTACCTTTTAGTTTGTCGGCGGCCATCGGGCTTTTGAGCGTGCTGGGGTTGGCCACCCTCAACGGCACCGTCCTGCTGAATCGGATCCAGACTACTAGCGGCTCTCCGGTGATTTTGCATCGGCACTTAGCCTACGCTTTACGGGAGCGGGTTCGGCCTATCCTGGTGACGATGCTTTTGGCGGTGGTGGGGTTTATGCCGATGGCCTTTTCCACGCAGGCGGGGGCCGAGGTTCAACGGCCGCTCGCTACCGTAGTTATCGGAGGCCTAATGGCAGGAGCTTTCTTCAACCTCTGGCTCCTGCCTGTGGCCTATAGCTCCTTCTACCGAAAAACTCCTAAAAAACCTAAATGACGCTTGGGGCTTCTATCGGGTTTTGCTTAGGGAGGCGGGCTGGACTGAGTCGTATCAAAACTCGTATTCAGACGAAATGCCCCCTTTGGTGATGAACCTTGGGGGTATTATCGGGTTTTACTCAGGAGAGGCGGGCTAGCGCTGGGTCGTATCAAAACTCGTATCCAATCAAGATGCCCACTTCGGTAAGGTCAGTGCGGATAGGAGCTCTGTAGATGAAAGTTGCATCTAAGGTGCCTTTATCGTAGCGCTTTCGTTCAAAAGTCTCTTCGCCAGACCGAAGAGATGCATAGAGTAAGGAGAGGCCTATAGGGACGCGGTCTAATACCGAGAAGTTTATCACTAGGCCCGTAGAGAGGCCTACTTGAAAGGCGCTGTGCTTTTCTTGGACCCAGGTTTTGGTGGCGCTTTGAATGCCTTCTATGGTAGGGGCATTGTAAATGCCCATGGCAAACTGAATAGGTACATAAAATGACACGAAGTCTAAACGTAAGCCGGTTCCTGCGCCAAAGCCGATGAGGGTATGGGAGACGGTGGGGGTTTTGGGGATGGCGACGTCGGTGGGAAAGAGGGCATACGGTTTTCCTAAAGCCTTGCTGTCCATGGGGAGGAAGCTTTGGCTGAGGCGGAGGTTGAGGCTGAGGTAGGGCATGATGAAGGTGGTAAGATGGAGGCCGAGAGCGGCGCCGTTCTGCAGGTAGCCGCTAGTGGGATATAGTAGGCCTTTGGAGGCGCTGGGGCCTGAGGGCAGGCTCCCCCCTACGACCAGGGCTACATAACTATTGGGGCTCTCTAAGGACTGACCCCACACCAGGACTAAAAGGCTGAGGAGGTGCCAAAGGTTTCGCATGAGGCAAAGTTGGTGAAATTCTTACCTTGGTTGGTCTACCCAGG
>JAVVHK010000150.1:0-4182 GCA_032249525.1 Bacteroidota bacterium
GGTGGTCCCAAGTAGTACCCGCCTCCAAAACGTAATGGTGCACGCTGGAGCCTGCTGTGGCATTCACTTGCCAGCTCAGCTCATGACTACCGTCGGAAAGCACCTCTCCCCGAAAGTCCACCAACGTAATCGGCAAAGGACTCGTACTCTGTCCCGTCCCAAAGAACGAAAACCCACTCATGCCCGGTCGCGACACTACGGCCGCACTGGTATTCGCATGGCAGCCCGGATTTTGAATGAACCAGCTACTCCCTGTCGTAGCCGAAGCGCTGGTATTCTTGAGCACGCCAAACTGTACCGCCCCCGCGCAAGTCGTATAGCCCGTATTGTACAAAGTGGCGGTGTAGGTACCGCTTGTGCCAGTAATCTGTGTCGTCAGGTCACTCTGGTAGGCATTGACCGTCCAGTAGCCGTTATCGAGCATGGTACAGCTACCGTAGTTGGCGCCGCATTCGGTTATGGGTGTGCCCGACGGCGTGGGCGGCGTCCACGCATCAAAGCGAGCCAGCAGATTATGCACCCCGGGATTGCCTCCGAAGTTGAAGTTAATACGGCTATAGCGCTGAGGGGTCTGCAGCCCTACGGGAAAGTCGTAGGAGCCCCCGGTGGTGTTGAGATAGCGCCGGAGATAGCCCGCCACAAAGCTATTGGGATTACCGGCATTGACGGCGGTAGGGGCCGTGTTACGAACCCTAACTTCACGAGTAGAGGCGGCCGGCGCCACGATCAAACCATTTGTCAGGGTGAGCGTATTGTCAATGATTAGCGTATTATTGAGGGTAACGGTGCTAACGGCTGATTGATTGATTACCACATTCTGGAAGGGGTCGCTGCCGGGATCGCTATAGGTTTGCGGGCCACTCCCATTGAAGACCAAGGTACTCCCTGCAGCCGTCGCCTGTACGGTATTAGCTACGGTTTGATTGTTAAAGTTTCCAGATACGAACAGGGTCTTACCATTGAAGTCCAGCGTGTGGGTGGCGGTGTTTGTGATTACGACGTTTCCGGCCTGAACATCGGTCATGAGGCGCACGGTGCCGTCGGCGGAGCGGCGCAGTCTGAGATTGGGAATAAATGCGGCGCCCGTAAGGATGCCCCGGATCTCCTGCACCGGATAAGTGGCATCGCCGATGAACTCTATCCATCCCGTTCCATTCAGGATGCCATTGACGGTGAGGTGACCGCATATGCGGAGGGTACCATTCACAGTCAGGGAGGCGCCAGCGGGGATCGTGATATTGCGTACCGTCCAGGTCTCCGCGGCCGCTATCACAGGCTGATTAGAGGCGCCTCCGTAGATATAGACATCCTGGGTGCAGGCATTGGGAACGCCGCAGCCGCCCCAGTTCGTGGCATTATTCCAAGCCGTAGTGCCTGCCCCGCCCGTCCAGATAGAGGGGTTGGTCTGGTAAGCGATCGGCGAGGAGCCAAAGTTCACGGAAAAGCCAGGGAAAGTAGAAGTGCTAAAGTTGGAGATACCGAGGAGATACACCTCTCCGGCATTGACGCTCACGCAGCTGAGCCAGCCCTGTCCACTAGCGCCCTCACAGGTGCCGGAGGCACAGCCAGGCGTCCCACAGGCGACACCTGTATTATAGGTACCATCACAGCTCGTGGGGGCATCATAGCTGCAGCGCACGGGATTGAGGGTGCCACTGCGGATAGCCTGGCAGGGATTGCTGACACCGTCTATGCGGTAGAGAGTCCAGTCGTAGTCTACTGGCGAGCTGGGGCTGATAGAGAAGGAGAGATTCCCGCTACCACTGATGGGGAGGCGGAACCAGACGATATTGCGCTCGCCGGAGGTCAGGCAGGAGGCGGGGCAGCCTCCGACGGGATAGGGCAGATCACAGACGATCCCTGGCCCCACGAAGCCCGGCGCGCCAAAGCTCATGGTTGCGCCGCAGGGGATGATAGGGCCAGTGGCGGGATCACCGGGCACCGCATCGCAGTCCTGACCATACTGCGAGGGGGGTGTACCAATGGTGGGCCATATCGCCAGCGTGAAATCGCCGCTGCCACCCCCCGCCCCTGCAAAGACCGCCACATAGTACGTCTGTCCCACTGTGAGGCCTGTGAGACTGAGCCGAGCAAAATAAGGCGAACTTTCACAGCCGGTACCATTGTCATTACAGCCAATCTCTGTGAAAGGCCCTGAGCAGGAAGGGGCCGAGAAGACCGCCACCGCGGGGTCTATAAGCGAACCCGGCGCCACATGAACCGTCATATTTGCGGCGGTGGCTACGAAGCGATACCACCGGCCTGGCACACTGCCGCCGCAGCTGCTTCCTACACAGCTGGGCGTTACGCCTAAAGAAGGCGCCCCCGCCGTCGTCCCCGTCGTCAGCACCGGATAAGTCGTGAATAGGGGCGCCGAACAGAGATCTGGCGGAGGCGGGGGTAATGTGAGCGTAATAGATACATTATCATAACTTGCGCAGGAGGGCGAGGGCCAGTGGTCTACTACCAGGTAGTAGGTCTGGCCTGCCGTAACTGAGGCGCAGAGGTTGTAGGGGCCGGAGCTACTTTGTGAATATCCCAAGCAGGATCCGCATGTCGGACACCCCGCATAGAGCATCACCCCAAACCAAGGAGAGCTGGGATTACTATGCGTGAGGCTAATCGTCACCGTTCCGGACTGCGTCGGCGTAAAGACGAAGACCCGGTCCTCACCCCCTAAGTAGCTGGTGCTGCCGCAGGCGACGGTGTTACTTGAGGTGAGGTCATCACCGGCGCCGCAGGTGGTGCCGGCACCGCTATTCCACGTACCGGGGGCCAGGGCGCCAATATTCGTAACGCCAGAGCCTAAGTTACAAGGGGGTGCCGTCGCACTACTGGTGATGTGTATCTGGTCCAGAGCGGCCGGCGGCTGATTAGTAACAGATCCATCGTATCGCCAGGAAAAAATCACTCGCACTGTACCTGTATAGGGAATACAGGGCTGGGCCGTCTGAGGAGTAGCTGACCAAGTGGACGTTAGCATTTGATAACGAGCCACACGATACGCAGCGTCAACCTCGGAACCAGCCGTAGGTGTCACTGTCGTTGGGGCTACAAAAACATCTAAGTAGTCGTAGTTATTTTCCCCCATTACCCTCACTCTAAAGCTGATGGTCAGGTAAGGCTCTCCTGGCGGCAAGGTGATGTCCCGATAAAAATGGACAGCCCTTGCACAAGGTAAAGGAGAGCAGCTAGTGTAGTTATGGGGAGGGGGAGTGGCACTGCAGTTCGTAGTGATGTAGATAGCCTGAGAGCCGTGGGTGGCGCCGGCGCCGGTGCCGACGGCCCAGCGGTTAACCTCACTCCCATTGACAATCGTCCAGCCGCTGTGTGAGGCTGGACATCCCGTGGGTGCCCCCTCGAAGGAGCCATCGCCTGTGCCATCCACGAGGATGGTTTGCGCCCAGAGCAGTCCGCTTAGCCATGCCGCAGTTAGGATAAGGCTGCGCATAGGATTTAGTTAGTTTTGGGTTTTTCAGGGGTGGAGAGGAGCTGGATGGATTCGGCTTTGAGGCCGGCGGTTTTGAGGATTTCTTGGATGTCGGTCTCGGGGAGGGGGGATTCGGTGTAGAGGAGGTAGGTCCAGCCTGCTTTTTTAGCCTCGGAGGCTGGGGTGGGAGCCAGCTCTAAAATCCCCATTTTTTGCACAAAGGCGTTTCGGAGCCGATGCGCATCAGGAGCCGCCGGAGGTAGCTTGCTCTCCTCCAGCGGAGAGAGAACCAGCTCGTACCGATACGTTTTAGCCAGTTTTTCCGGTGGGACCTTGGTCGCCACCTGCGCCATAGCAAGCCCAGCGAGAGTCAGGATGACTAAGCTTAACGCACGCATACTCAGCTACAAAGGTATAACAATTTCACTCGCTCCAAATCCGAAAGTGGATTATGGATTGGGGTGGCTAAGGGGGGGCTTATTGGCCTTTGAGTGTGTGCTGGAGGAGATTTGGGAAGGGGTGGGCGAGTTTCTGGGCATGTAGGAGGGGCTTTGGTATAGATGTGGGGATGGGTTTGGTGTTGGAGGGGCGCGGGTGGGGAGCCTTCTGAGAAGCGACTGGGTTGAGCTATGAGAGGGTTTCCAGCTTGACCCCTGTATTCCATTCCCGTGGGATGGTCTGGCAGAGAGCGCCTTGCAGAGGTGACGGAGAGAAGCTAAAAGATGTGCTGGAAGGCGAAGAAGGTCTGTAGG
>JAVVHK010000151.1:0-4169 GCA_032249525.1 Bacteroidota bacterium
CGCCCTCCTTCCAATGGTATCTCAATGGCAATCCTATTGGCCCGAACTCACCTACCTTCATTCTTAACACCCCGCAAAACGGCGATGTAGTGCAAGTGCGGGTAACATCTACGGCTGGGTGTACGGGGCCTGCCTCGTTGAGCCTTCCTATCACGCTTACAGTCAATCCGGCGCCCAATGTGACGTTGACGGCTACTCCCTCTGGGCCGATATGTGCGGGACAAACGGTTAACTTCACGGCTACCAATATTCCTGGCGCTACTTACACCTGGTATGTGAATGGCGTAGTTGTCCAAAGCGGCCCCTCCTCAGCCTACTCTACGAGTACCCTTAGTAACGGCGACCAAGTATGGGTACAAGCAACGAGTAGCGCAGGGTGCATAGGGCCTATTTCTAATACGTACACTGCTGTAGTCCAGCCTGCCCCGAGCGTTAGCATTACCGTAACGCCCGACCCTGTGTGTGCGGGCCAGCCCGCCACCTTCAACGCTATCGTGACCAATGGCGGCTCTAACCCCGTCATAAACTGGTATGTCAATAGCGTGCTGGTAGCCAGTGGAACCTCCACCACCTACACCACTAGCAGCCTAAATACCGGCGATCAAGTGTATGCTACTGTGCAGTCTTCGGCTGGATGCCTCAGCGGCCCTTCTAATACCTTGGTGATTAGTGTTTCTCCGCAGCCGACGGTCACTGTGACGGCTTCGGCTACGAATGTATGCCAAGGAGCGACAGTAACCTTTACGGCCACGCCAAGCAACGCAGGACCTACCCCCACTTACACCTGGTATGTGAATGGCACGCCCGTCGCCTCCGGCCCGTCTAACACCTATGTAACTAGCACTCTACCTCCAGGGAGTAACACGATTTATGTGCGTATCACCTCCACTACCGGATGTAGCGGGCCAGGGTCCGTTTCCCCCAATGTCAATGTCCAAGTAGAGCCGCAACCTACTGTAACAGTGACCGCTTCTGCCACGACTATATGCCCTGGTCAGAGCGTGCAGTTCATTGCCACTGCTTCTGCACCCGTAACTTATCAGTGGTTCCTCAATGGTACGCCTGTTCCAGGGGCTACGGCACCTACTTGGACTACTAGCACCTTGAATGATGGCGATGTAGTGTATGTAGTCGTCTCCACGGCAGGCGGCTGCACTGCTCAATCCACGCCTATTGCTATCACGGTACAAGGTGAGCCCACGGTCTCCGTTAGCGTCAATCCACCCAGCGCTACCATTTGTCAGGGGCAGACGATTGTTTTCACAGCAACGGCGAGTGGGGCAGGACCTTCTCCCTCCTTCCAGTGGTATGTGAATAACATAGCAGTTGGCACCAATAGCCCTGTCTTCTCCACCTCTACGCTCCAGAACGGAGATGTGGTTACCGTGCGGGTTACCTCTTCGGGCGGCTGCACGGGAGCTTCCTCCCTTTCTGACCCGATCTTGGTAACGGTGCACCCGAATCCTACCGTGCAGATTCAGGCCTCCGCTAACCCCATTTGCGCAGGTCAGCCCGTCCTCTTTACTTCTACCGTAAGTAATGCAGGACCTACTCCCACCTACCAATGGCAAGTCAATGGCGTGAATGTGCCCGGCGCAACGGGGCCTACCTTCATAGCGACCGGCCTCAATAACGGTGATGTGGTTCAGCTGCTGGTTACCTCCTCGTACGGATGTCCAGCGGGAGGCCAGCCCTCCAATCAGATCGTCATGACCGTCCATCCGGTTCCTGCTATCACTCTCACCCAGACGCCGGCGGGTACAGTATGTCGGGGTTCCCAAGTAACCTTCACGGTGGGAGGTGCCCCCGCCGGAGCTACCTACCAATGGACGCTCAATGGCAATCCCCTCCCCGGCGTAACCACGGGCACTTATATCACGGATAGTCTGCGCAACGGGGATGTGGTGGCTGTCACGGTGACCTCGGCCCAAGGCTGCGTCTCTAACACCGCCTCTATCACTGCCAGCGTGGTCAATGGCCCCATAGCCGACTTTACGCCGCCGGCGCCGCGCTGCGTCTATCAGACTTACGACTTCCAGAATAGCGGCTCTACGGGAGCAGGTCTGCTCTACTTCTGGGACTTCGGGACTTCGGCTACCCCTTCCACTTCCAACCTGGAAAATCCGACGGGCATTCTCTTCTCTACCCCAGGACCGAAAAGTGTAACGCTCACCATCACAGACCCTGCCACAGGCTGCTCTCACTCTGTTACGAAGACCGTTTATGTGAAGCCCCAACCTACGGCGGCTATTGGTGCTGTACCTAACTTGTGCCTTGGTCTGCCTTACTCCTTCCAGCAAGTGGGGACTACAGACCCGACGGCTATCTTCCTCTGGCAGTTTTTGCCTGATGGGCAGCCTAACGTCTCCACCTCGCCTAACCCCGTGGGCATTACTTTCCCCACGCCAGGGCCGAAGACCGCCCAGCTCATCGTCATCGTGGATGGATGTGCCGACACCGCCGAAGTCAACTTCGTCGTGGATAGCACGCTTCGGGTAGACCTCGGGCCCGACCGAGTCGTATGTCCATCCGATCTGCCAATAATATTAGATGCAGGTCCGGGCGGGATTACCTACGAATGGACTCTGAATGGACAGCCGATTGGCGGTAATACCCAAACTCTCAGTGTAACGCAGGGGGGCATCTACGCTGTTCGGGTGACTACAGCAACAGGCTGCGTCGGCCAAGATGCTGTTAATATCCAGGTTTCCAACCAAATCCCCGTGGACCTCGGACCAGATATCACGCTGTGTGCGTCGGGAGGCACCTCCGTCACTCTGTATAGCGGTTATCCCGGAGCCACGCACACCTGGACTTATAACGGCCAGGTTATTCCGGGAGCTACGGCTGATAGTTTGGTCGTAACGCAGCCCGGTACCTACGGCGTGACCGTGCAGCCGGCGGGCTCCTCCTGCATTGGGCAGGACTTTGTAACCGTGCGGTTTGACACGGCTATTACGGTCAATCTCGGGCCGGATGTATTTTACTGCACGACAGACCCGATTCAGCCGCTGCAAGCGCCCGTCGTGGGCGGCGCCACCTATGTCTGGTATCGTAATAACCTCACCGTTCCCGGTGCTAACGGCCCATCTCTGACCCCATCTGGAAGCGGAACCTATGTCGTGGTGGTTTTGGCTGGTTCCTGCATAGGGACGGATACCGTGGAGGTTACCATCTCGCCGACGGTGCAGGTGAGACTACCTGATACGATTCGCTTCTGCCAGTCGAATCCGCTGGTTGAGCTGGAGGCCCCCTACTATCCGGGAGCTACCTACGAGTGGACGCTCAATGGGGTATCCGTAGCGCGGGGGGTAGGGCTATATCGGCTTCTGGATACGCGCGGAGGAGTGTGGCGCGTAACCATTACTACGGCCAGCGGATGTAGTGGAACGGCCGCTACCTATGCTGAGGCCATCCAAAATCCTCGGCCGGACTTTGAGACTGAGCCGCCCATCCCCGCTCGTATAGCCGCCTCCAACCCCGTCGTGCGCTTCATCAACCGTTCTCAAGGTGTTACGCCTTATACCTTCTTCCGATGGGACTTTGGTGATAGCACCACCAGCACTGACCCCAACCCTACGCACCGCTTCCCCGGCGCCGGTACCTATTATGTAACGCTCTACATGTACAACGGCCAATGCGTGGATTCCATCCGGCGCGGGCCGATCGTGATTGCCCCTGTGGATGGGTCGTTCATCCCCTCTGCCTTCACACCGAATGGCGATGGCGTCAATGACCAGTTCTACTTCCCTGCCCTCGGCTATCAGGATTACGAGCTGCTGATTTACAATCGCTGGGGCCAGCTGATCTTCCACAAGAAGCTGGGCGAGACCCGCTACTGGGATGGTTATGAAGAAGGGCCCGGTCCTCGGCGCCCCGCCCCAGAAGGTGTGTATGTCTACGTCTTCAAAGGCATCAAAGACAATGGCGAACGGGAAACCTTTACCGGTACTATAACACTCACTCGGTAAGAAGCCCCCGAGGCTATTGCAAAGGCTCCCTTCCCTGCTGGGGAGGGGGCCTTTTGATTTTCTCACAGGGTGGGCCGCAGGGAAGCCCCCTATTCAAAGTCTTCCGCATCCCTCATCCGCCGTAGGCCCACCCCAGTCCGCTTCTGAATCCACCGGCGGCCATTATAAACTTTCTTTTTGGGCGGCGGCCAGCGCCCT
>JAVVHK010000152.1:0-4101 GCA_032249525.1 Bacteroidota bacterium
ATCTAGGCTCCATGACCGATACGCCCACCCCCGGCCCGCCGCCCGCCGACGGCGGGCGGCGGCCTAAAAAAATACCACCGACCTCGCATTCTTGGTATAAGGGCATGGCGTACAACACCGTCTAGTCGTGGGCTGCGTACAACGCACCGTTAGTCAAGTTCCCCATCCCCCATATTGCAGAAAAACCTTACCTTTGACTTATGGTATTCTCCTTCTTGCGCCGCCAGTTCATTGAGATCATTGAATGGGTGGATGAAACCCGCCATACCCTCATCTGGAAATTCCCCGATGAGGACCGGGAAATCAAGATGGGCGCCCAGCTTACCGTACGCGAAGGCCAAGTCGCTATCTTCGTCAATGAGGGGAAGCTCGCCGATATCTTTCCCCCCGGACGTTATGAGCTCATCACTCGCAATATGCCCATCCTCTCCAATCTCAAAGGCTGGAAGTACGGCTTCAACTCCCCCTTCAAGGTAGATGTTTATTTTGTGAGCACCCGCGAGTTTACGGGCTTGCGCTGGGGGACTCAGCAACCTATCACCGTCTCAGACCCCGATTTTAGTCTGGTTCCTTTGCGGGCTTTTGGCACCTTTCACATGCGGGTGCGAGATGCCGCTAAGTTTTTTAGAGAATTTGCGGGGACAGACCCCGTCGTAACCGTAGAAGAGTTTCTGGATGGAGGATTTCGCAGTTTAGTTGTTACTTACTTTGCGAATGCTCTCAAAACCTCCGGCCAGACGCTGGTGGAGATCAACGCTCGGGCTAATCAGCTGGGCGAAGTGCTTTTGCCCTACCTGCAGCCGGAGTTTGAACGGGTGGGATTGGAGCTAACGCGGTTTTTCGTGGAGAGCGTTTCTTTGCCAGAAGAGATTCAGAAGCAGCTTTT
Source organism: Bacteroidota bacterium (assembly GCA_032249525.1). GTDB lineage: Bacteria > Bacteroidota > Bacteroidia > SpSt-205 > SpSt-205 > JAPYWM01. The sequence continues at coordinate 887 of JAVVHK010000152.1, forward strand.
AGACCAAGATTTTGAGCTGCGGCGCTTGCGTAAGAAGGTTCAGATGTCGCAAGAAGTGGAGGAAATGCAGCGCTTTTTGCAGTTTCAGGCTGGGCAAGGCATGGAAAAGGGCGAGGGGGGGAGCGGCTTAGGGCGGGCTGCCGTTGAAATGAGTATGGGCATGCAAATGGCCCAGCAGATGGGACAAGCCGCCAGCGGCAAAGCTTCCGCCGAAGAACGCGCCCAAATCCTCCAAACCCTCAAAGAACTCGCCCAGCTCAAAGACGCCGGCATCCTCACCGAAGCCGAGTTTGAGGCTAAAAAACAAGAGCTATTGAGACGCTTGTAGGCTTTCTAAGTTTTTTGGTGCTTCTTTTGGGCGGATGGGCCCTTTATGAGCGCTATCGCCGCCAAAAGCTCCTAAAAACCCTTGTTCAGCTTACAGGCACCCCTAACTGGAAAAAGACCCTGCAAACCTGGGCCGCCCAGAATAAATACCCCGACTCCACTAAAACCGAGACTTTCTTAGCAGAGCTGGCGCATGAACTCAAAACGCCCGTAGCTATCCTCATAGGCTATTTGGACACCCTTTCTCAAGGGGCCTGGAAAGACGAGACGGTGGCCCCCACCTTCCTTCAGAAAGCCCTCCTGCAAGCCCAGAGGCTTGCCGCCCTTACCCAGGATGTCCTCTTCTTAGCTCAAATAGAAAGCGGCGGATGGCAGCTTCAGTTAGAGCCCGTGCCCTTGGAGGCTCTGAGTCAAACGGTCTGGGAGGAGTTAGAACCCTTAGCGCAGCGCAAGCACATCCGCTTAGAAATCCAGGCTTCGGACCGGGGGATAGCTGTAGAAGCTGACGCCGCCGCCCTCCGCTTGATCCTCAAAAACCTCGTAGAAAATGCCATTCAATACTCGCCCGAGGGCCGGAGAGTCTGGATTGGCTGGCAGGTTTTGGGCTCCCAGGTCCGAATAGAAGTCGGAGACGAAGGCATCGGCATCCCCGCCGAGGAGCTTCCCCGCATCTTTGACCGATTTTACCGGGTAGATAAAAGCCGCTCTCGGGCCCACGGCGGCACAGGCTTGGGACTGACCTTAGTACGAGAACTGCTACAGGCCCACCACAGCACCATTCAAGTACGCAGCGAGGTCGGTAAGGGGAGTGTTTTCTGGTTTGAACTGCCCCTGGCAGGCTAAAAACGCGCTCTTCCCTACATTTGGAGTGAATTAGGTTTTTCGCATGGTGCAGCGCTTTTTGCTCATACGTCTCAGCAGTATGGGGGATATCGTTTTGACTACCCCTTTGCTACGGGCCCTTCGCCAAAGTTACCCCCAGGCTGAAATCCATTATCTCACACGCCCTGCCTATGCCCCACTCCTCCAGCACAATCCCCACTTGAGCGCTCTGCACCTCTGGCCACCCACCCCCGACATCCTCCGCTCCTACTGGGACGGCGTCATAGACCTCCAAAAAAACTTACGCACCTGGCGCCTGCGCCTACACCTGCACTACAAACGATGGACTACCTTCCCGAAAAAAAACTTACGCAAATGGCTCTCCGTACGCCTAAAAAAGCCTTTGCCTGTGGAACACATCGTCAAACGCTACGGAAAAGCCCTCAAGCCCTGGGGCATTGAACCCCATCAGCTGGGGCCCTTAGAAGTCTATGTGCCCTCTGCCCTGCAAGGACGCATCCAAGCCGAGCTTCATAACCTGCATCCCGGCCCCTGGCTGGCCTGGGGATTAGGAGGCACTTACGCCACAAAAAAATGGCCCACCCTCTACAAGCTTTACCTGATTAATCGGCTGGGATGGCCTGTGGTACTCTTAGGCGGCGAAACGGAAGCCGAAGAGGCCGCCTTCCTCGCAGAGAAAGCCGAAGTTCCTGTCCTTGTAGGGGCTGGCCGATACAGCCTTTTGGAGACCGCAGCAGCTATCGCTGAGGCGGCGCTGGTTCTATCTCATGATACCGGCACGGCTCATCTGGCGGCGGCTTTTCAGAAGCCTACCATTGTGCTGTGGGGTAATACTACGCCGGCCTTTGGCATGACGCCCTGGCTTACTCCCCATCGCAACCTGGAAGTACCTGGTCTGCCCTGCCGCCCCTGCTCTAAACTCGGCTTTTCCCAATGTCCTAAAGGCCACCACAACTGCATGCGAGCCCTCACACCCGACTTCGTCCTGCAGGAAATCCACACCTTCTGGGCTCAACTCCGTACTCATCCCTCCCCCAAGGTCTGACCTACCCCATGAAAGAAACGCCCCTCTTCTGCATAAAAACCTCTTTCTCGCATGGGCAGGCGCAAAAGCGGCGGCATAAAGTTTCCAAGAAGGGGTGGCTGGTCTAGTACCGACTTGATCCAAAGAGCTTCTGAAGGCGAGCCAGTGGTATTTTGTGGGGCCGCCGCCCGCCTGCGGCGGGCGGCGGCCCTGTGCTCAGGCGGCGGCCAGCCCGCTGGGGGGCCCGCCGCTAAAACCTCTCTCTTCATTTGGTATAAAAGAGGGGAGTGAGAGAGCTTATGGCCTCTCTGAGGGTGGGAAGGAGTATAAGCCCCCTCCTTACGACGCATGGGAGGTTTCGGCGGGGGAAGCCGGAAAGAAAAAGGCACATGCCCATGATTCAGAATGTGTCGCTCATTGAGGAGACCATACAGCGGGGAGTAGAGGGCGGGAGGATTTGCTGGAAAAACGGAGAGCAGGTCCACCTGAATGAGGTGCTATCTACCTTAGACTTTCTGGGTGAGGCGGTGTTAGGGCCGCAAGGAATCTACTCAGCGGGTTTCAGTTTCGGTGGAGGTGCTCCCCCGCTCTGTGTCTCCCCTGGGGTCTTTTTGGAAGGGTACAAGCAGTCTGCGTTTGGCTCATTCCTTATGGAGCACCCTTTGGCCGATTGGGGGGCGAGTCGCTGCTGAGATGGATTTAGGGGAAGATGGGACAAGGGAAATGAAACGGTTTTTGGAAAAGAGGGGATTTATGGCCTATGACCCCGAAAAGCACCACCGTCGCAACATCCGCCTAAAGGGGTACGATTACACCCAGCCGGGGGCTTATTTCATCGCCATCTGCACCCACGGTCGGGAATGCCTCTTCGGCGAAATCATAGATGGAGAAATGCATCTAAATGAGGCCGGCCAAATCGTTGTCCAGACCTGGCAGGACCTACCCAATCATGGGCCCAGTGTGCAGTTGGATGCGTTTGTGGTCATGCCCAATCATGTACATGGCATCATTATTATCACCG
>JAVVHK010000153.1:0-4031 GCA_032249525.1 Bacteroidota bacterium
TGGGGCGCCCCCTCGGGGGGGGGCCAGCCCCAACGGGGCGCGGCCCGCCGCCCAAAAAGAAAGTTTATAACGGGAAATGGTAAATGGTATTAGATGGCTGCCCCGGCAGCAAAAGCCTCCTAAGCCCCTAACTACCATTAGTACCTCCACGCGGCCCGTAGACCTCCCTCGCCACACGCATGCTGAGTAGTCCTGCTTTTATGCCTCCTTAAGAAGGGAGGGGAGCATCTCCGAGGGGGGCTCCAGACCTAAAAGTTGAAGCACCGTGGGCGCCACTTGAGGAAGGATGCCCGGCGAAAGATGGTAGGATAGCCTATCGGGACTAAGGAGGATGCACGGTACCGGGGCTAAGGTGTGCGCCGTATGCGGAGAACCATCGGGATTTTTCATGCGGTCGGCATTGCCGTGGTCGGCGATAATAAGCGTAGTGTATCCTGCGCGCAGGGCGGCCTGTACGAGGACTTCAGAACAGGCATCCACTGTTTCGCAGGCTTTGACAGCGGCTTCCCAGACGCCGGTATGGCCCACCATGTCGGGATTAGCAAAGTTGAGGCAGATGAAGTCCGCCGCCCCAGCTTGAAGGTGGGGAAGAATGGCATCCCGCACCTCGTAGGCACTCATTTCGGGCTTGAGGTCATAGGTGGGCACTTTGGGGGAGGGAATAAGGATTCGTTCCTCGCCGGGAAAGGGGTCTTCCCGGCCGCCATTAAGGAAGTAGGTAACGTGGGGGTATTTTTCAGTCTCGGCGATGCGAATTTGGCGCAGACCGGCTTCGGCGATCACGGCGCCCAGGGGCTTCTCAATGTGCACTTTACCAAAGAGGTAGTGTACCCCCCGCTCGGTGAAGACCGGGTCATATTCGGTAAGCGTAACGAAGAAGAGGGGGAGGGGTTTGAGGTCGTCGGGCATGGGGACGGCAGGGCGGCCGCTATTCCCTTCGGGGATATCGCCAGCGAAAAGCGCCTGTACCAGCTGCCGAGGGCGGTCATTGCGAAAGTTGAAGAAAAGCACTGCATCGCCGGGCTGGATAGGAGCGGCGGGGCCAATAATGGCTGGTTGGAGGAACTCATCAGTAAGGCCGCGCTGGTACTGGGCCTCTATGGCCGCCTCGGCTGTGGGATAGGGGGTGCCTTCGCCCTGAACGAGGAGCCGGTAAGCTACGCGGGTGCGTTCCCAGCGCCGATCGCGATCCATGGCGTAGTAGCGCCCTATGATAGAAGCCAGTCGGGCCTGAGGCAGGGCTTGCAGAGCGGCCTCGGCTTCTTTGAGGTAGGAAAGGGCCGCCTTGGGTGCAGTATCACGACCGTCGGTAAAAGCATGTAGGTAGACGGGATTGGGGAGGTCCTCTAAGGCCTTGAGCAGACCAAATAGGTGGCTCATATGGCTGTGGATGCCGCCATCGGAGACGAGGCCGAGGAGGTGAAGGGGTTTGCCGGTTTGCCGGAGGTAGGTACGCAGAGCTTGCCAGGTGGGGTTGTGAGCGAGCTCCCCAGCGGAAAGAGCCCGCTGAATGCGGGGAAGGTCCTGCCACACTACGAAGCCCGCTCCAATGTGGAGGTGCCCCACTTCGGAATTGCCCATTTGCCCTTCGGGTAAGCCCACCGCCTCCTCAGAAGCTTTGAGGATAGTGAAGGGATACTCCGCCCGCACCCGATCATAAAACGGCGTGTGTGCGGCATCAATTGCGCTGAGCGCAGGGTCTTCAGCGATACCCCACCCATCCCAGATAAGAAGGAATACTTTTCGGCGCTTCATTGCGGGTGCCGATTCTTGAGGCGGTCAATGATCTGGTGCAGTTCTTGGATTTCGTAGGCCTGGGCGGCCAGACGCACTTCGTAATCCTCGAGGGTTTCCAGGGGGACATAGTTTTTGAGCCAGAGCGCTTTGAGGGTATTGAGGGGCTCGTCGGCAGGCAGTAAGAGAGCGAGGTAGTGAGATTCTGCGGGGTAGATGGTGAGAAAGTAAAGTTTTTCTTCGCCGTGGGCATCACGGTTATAGAGGAAGCCGCTCCAGACTTTGCCGCGGCTAATGGTAGCCCATAGGTCTAAGAAGGTTTCTGGGGGCGTTTGGGCACTGCGCAGGATGCGGGCAGGCTGCCCAATAAAGTTTTCTGGCGTGTAATGCAAAAGACGCAGGAGGGCCGGACTGGCGCCCGTGATGATGCCGCTTTTATCGGTGGTAAACCAGGGGAAAATAGCGCTTTCGGTGCCTGTAGTCTGGTTTTCTAATTGCCGGAGGGTTTCTTTGAGGCGCTGGGCCTGCACTTTTTGGCGGGTAATGTCAAAGGCGACGCCGATATATTTATAGGGTTTGCCGCTTTGGTCTAAGACGGGGGTGATGGTGAGGTGAACCCAGAAGGTGGAGCCATCCTTGGCCCGGTTTTGGACTTCGCCCTGCCAGACGAAGCCGCTCTGGATGCGATCCCACATCCGCTCAAAGAACCTAGGCGGATGATAATCGCTACGAATGATATTATGAGGTTTTCCAATCACTTCTTCTCGGGAATAGCCCCAGATGTAGGTGGCTTCGTCGTTGACGAAGGTGATGATGCCGTTGGGGTCGGTTTCGGAGACGATAGCGGCGTTATTGAGGGCGTTGATGCGGCCGGTGAGTTCCAACTGGGCCTGAAGGAGCTCTGCCTGGACTTTTTCCAATTGGGCGGCGTAGGAGCGCAGTTCTTGTTCTTTTTCTTGGGCTTCGTGGAGGAGTTGGCGGATACGTTCGGCTTGGCGCTTTTGGGCGGTGATGTCGAAGGCGACGCTGATGTACTTGAAGATGCGGCCATCGGCATCGGTGATGGGCGTGATGGCCGTAAACTGCCAGAAGAGGTTGCCGTAGCGGTCTTTGTTGAGGATTTCGCCTTTCCAGACCTGACCGGCTCGGATGGTATTCCAGAGGTCGGCCCAGAATTCCGGGGGATGGTATCCGCTATTGAGGAATCGGAGGTTTTGTCCGCGTACTTCGTTCCATGTGTAACCCCAGGCTTCTAAAGCGGCGTCGTTAGCGTAGAGGAGGTTGCCCTCGGGGTCGGTTTCTACGAGGTAGGCGGCGTTACCCACGGCCTGAATCTGGCCACGCAGCTCGGCTTGCGCTTTCCGAAGTTCCTCCGAATACGTGCGTAAGCGCTCTTCCTGCTGAATTTGCGGCGTAAGGTCAAAACTCACGGCGATAAACTTTGTCAAGCGCCCACGCGCATCGGTAACAGGCGTAATCGTAGTGCTGACCCAGTAGAGGCTACCGTCTTTGCGGCGATTACAGAAGATGCCTTTCCAGACCTGTTTTTTGAGGATGGTTTCCCAGAGGTTCTGATAGAATTCGGTTTCGTGGAAGCCGGATTTGAGGAGCGCATGGGTTTGTCCTAAAAGCTCGTCTCGGCTGTAGCCGGAAATGGTGCAGAAGGCGTCATTGACGAAGGTGATGATGCCGTTGGGGTCGGTTTCGGCGACGATGGCGGCGTTATTGACGGCGCTGATTTGGCCGCGCAGCTCGCTTTGGGTGCGACGCATTTCTTCTTGGGCAGCTTGGAGCTGCTCGGTATAACGGCGCAGCTCCCGTTCCTGTGCCTGCGAAAGTTCCAGCGCCGAGCGGAGGGCTTCTTCCTGCTGCTTTTGGGCCGTGATGTCAAAGCTCACGCCAATGTATTTGAGGACTTTGCCTTCCATGCTGAGGACGGGGGTGATAGTGAGTAGGACCCAATAGTACTTGCCGTCTTTGGAGCGGTTGCGCACTTCGCCGCGCCACACCTGACCCTTTGTAATCGTGCGCCACATATCTTCAAAGACCTCATCGGGCTGATGGCCAGATTTGAGGATGCGGTGATTTTGGCCGATGATTTCTTCTCGGGTGTAGCCATACATTTGGAGGAAGAGGTCGTTGACGCGGATGATGCGGCCTTGGAGGTCGGTTTCGGCGACGATGGCGGCGTTGCCGATGGCGGCGATTTGGCCTTCTAACTCGGTACGAATGCGAAGAAGCTCCTCTTGGGAGGCGGCGAGCTGGGCATTGGCTTCGCGGAGGCGCTCTTCTTGGGC
>JAVVHK010000154.1:0-4015 GCA_032249525.1 Bacteroidota bacterium
CCACATCGCTGTTTGGAGCGAGCCCGCCGCCCTCCAGAGTTTCTCCGAGCCCATTATTACCGTCCAATACTGCCCACCCTTACTCACTCTTACAGCCCAAACAGCCCTTCAAGGCACCCTCACCCTCTCTAGCTCCCTTGGACAAGCCTTCCACACTCAGCCCCTCTCCCTCAGCCCCAACATCCCCGAAACCATACACCTCCCCCCCTTGCCCCCCGGCCTCTACCTCCTATCCCTCACCTCCCATAATCAGACCCTCCTCTCCATGAAAATACCCTCCTTGCCTTAGGAACAGCCCCCAGCAGAAAGTAACAGCCCCTCCCCGCTTGTATGCATGAGGTGAAGAAACACGCCTTAGAGCGTGAAGAGATTATCTTTGCTCCGTCATGCGAATAAGTCCGATGACCAGGCCCCTGTGGGGCTTGGGGCTCCTCCTGGGAAGTGGAGCCCTGTATGCCCAGGCCAATTTCATTCGCTGCGGGACAATGCAGGCCGATAGTTTTATGCGTGCTCTGTATCCCGACTGGCCCAAGATGGACGATTATGAAGACGTTTTGAAGGAACGGGTGGAGCGCTACAAAGCCCAAATGGCCCGATCCCGCACTATCGGGGAAGTATACCGCATCCCCGTCGTAGTCCACGTCATTCACAACGGAGAACCGCTGGGAACGGGCACAAACATTTCCGATCAGCGCATTCAGGATCAGATTGCAGTCCTCAACGAGGACTTTCGGCGCCTTCCGGGCACGCCCGGCTGGAATAACCACCCCCGCGGCGCCGACGTGAAGATTGAGTTCGTCTTAGCTAAACGCGACCCCAACGGAAATCCCACCAACGGCATCGTCCGCTGGAATCGCAACGCCTACGGCTGGAGTGCGCCTCCCTACACCCAGGCCTACATGGACGGCACCATCAAGCCCGCCACCCAATGGGACCCGAACCGATATCTCAACATCTGGGTGGCCGATTTAAGTGGGGGGCTGCTGGGCTATGCGCAGTTTCCCGATTTGAGCGGGCTATTGGGTATGCCCGGAGATGCTAGCATGGGCAGCTGCAACCAAGCCGCTAACACCGATGGCGTGGTCATTCTTTACTCTGCCTTTGGCTCAGCTCTAAAGCCCGGAGGAACTGGCATGACACCCCCTTACCACTTAGGGCGTACGACTACCCATGAAGTAGGACACTGGTTGGGACTAAGGCACACTTGGGGCGATGGGGATTGCTCGGTAGATGACTTTTGCGATGACACGCCGCTCTGTAACGGCCCCCACTATGGATGCACTGCTCATCCCGTGCCAGCCTGCATCCCAGGAGAGCGCCGCATGATTGAAAACTACATGGACTACTCCGATGATGGGTGCATGAATATCTTCACGATTGACCAGGCGGTGCGCATGCGCATTGTATTGGAAAACTGCCCCCGCCGCTCTTCCCTGATTACCTCCCCGGCTCTCGTTCCACCCGCCACCACAGACGCAGCAATCATCAGTACAGCCATACCGCAGGACCTCTGCCCCGGGACTTACAATATCAATGCCACCCTCCGCAATAACGGCACCACCACCCTCACCAGCGTCCCTATAGCCTATCGCATCAACAACGGCCCCTGGCAAAGCATCACCTGGACGGGCTCTCTGGCCGGCGGCGCCACTACCACCGTCACCCTAACTGGAATAAACTTCTCCTCGCCAGGAGACTATACTTTGACCGTATGCTCAAACCTCGCCTCAGACCCCGACCGCACCGAAGATACCATTACTACGCGCTTCAAGGTATATAACGGCTTTTATCCGCTCTTTGAGGACTTTGAGACGTATGAGGGGCGAGCTTTTCCCCCCAGCCTCTGGCGAGTGCGCAACCCCGATGATGACTGCTTCACCTGGCGGCCCGGACACTGCGTCGGCTCTAACGGCCAGCGCACCACCGCCATGTTCGTCAATCTCTGGGCTTACTCTAATACAGGACGACGGGATGAACTATACTCCCCCATTATTGATCTGACCAGTGCCCCTGCGACAGTAGCCTTGACCTTTGATGTAGCCTATCGGCGCTACGACAACACCTCCAGCGATGAGCTGCGGGTAGAAATCTCCACTGACTGCGGGGCCACTTGGAGCGGCACCCCCATTTATAATAAGTCGGGAGCGACCTTAGCCACGGGACCTAACACTACGGCCCGCTACATCCCCGGAGCCGCCAGTGAATGGCGTACGGAAACCGTAAGCCTAAGTGCATATACGGGCCAGCGCATCCGCCTGCGCTTCGTCACCGTCAATCAGTACGGCAATAATATCTGGATAGATAATGTGCGCATCACCCATCTGCCGTTTGTGTTTTTCCGGGATACGGGGGAGACCCTCCGGGAAGAGCTGACTTGGCCGCTTTTGACAGGGGACTGCCGGCGGTATCGGGATATTACTATTCCGGTCTATATCTCTTCGGCGCCCTCGTCCACTGTGAGTGTAGCTGTGAGCTTGGCCTCGGGTAGTACGGCATACGCGCCCGGGGATGTGCAAGTCCTCACGCCTACGCTGACCTTTCCAGCGGGCAGCACCACCCCTCAAAACCTCACCGTGCGGGTCTTTGACGATGATGGGATAGATTCCCCTTTTGAGCTGGCGGCTCTCCGCCTGAGCATCAGTAGCGGTCCGGCGCTCGTTGATCCCCAGCGCAGCACCTATCGCCTGTGGATAGAGGACAACGACTTTTTCCCACCTGAAGTGGTGCTCTTTCGGGAAGACTTTGAAGCCGGGGCTACGGGCTGGAGTCAGCTCACCATCACAAGTGGAAGTAACCAATGGGTCCGAGGCACCGCAGCCAGCATGGGAGGCAGCTACGCCTGCTACATCACTAACAATACCAGTGGCTCCCCGCCGCCCTATCAATATAGCACCAGCTCCACCAGCCGAGTCGCCCTCGTCTCACCCAGCATCAACACCACAGGAGCTACTGACCTCGTGCTGGCTTTTGATGTGCGCGTCAATGGGGAGTATTACTCTCCAAACCTCTACGATTTTGGCAGGGTATTCTATTCCACGACCTCTTCCACCTCTGGTTTTCAGCCGCTGATAGGGTGTGGCTGGAGTAGTACCACCTGCGTATTAGCCTCTGAGCAGCCCCGAGCCTATCAGCTTTATGGCTATCCCGAGGTGCGACGGATAGTGATTCCTCTCCCTAGTGCCACTTGGAACCAACCCAACCTCTGGCTCGCCTGGCGCTGGGACAATGACAACTCCGCTGGCAATCAACCCCCTATGGCCATAGACAACATCGTCCTTTATGGCCGCCGTACCCCCAGCATTGAAAACACCCTCACCACCAAAAGCGTCTACTTCGGCCCCCAAGACTCCGTCTATGTGTATAGCCCCAACGGCCGCCTCATGGTTACCCTTGTCAACCGAGGGACGCATGATTACGGCTGCACTTCCATCCAGATAGACCGCACGGGCACCAGTGCGCAGGCCCTGCGCCCAGGTCACACCACGTCCCAGTATGTCACCAATAAGACCTTCCTCATCACGCCTACGACAGGCTCTACCACGAACCCCTACACCATCTACCTGCACTACACCTCTACGGAGAAGGCAGGCTGGGAGAGCGCTACCGGCAACACTTGGTCGGCTCAGGCGTATGTAGTGAAAACAGCAGGCTCCATTAGTGCTGAGTATAGTGCACCCACGCCTACTTACACGATGGACGGGGTTGCGACGGGGACTTTGGCGGGAGGTTTCTGGGCTAAGGGGAACTTTACGGGCTTTTCAGGGTTTGCCGTGGGAGCGCCGCCGCCCCTCTTCAGAACGCCGGAGCATCCCCATACAGAAAGCCTCGCCGATCCCCGCTTCTATGCGGAGAATCCCTGCTCTGACCGTCTGCGGGTGTGGTGCGGCGAAAGCGTAGGAGCGCTTCGTCTCTGGGGTTTGGATGGGCGCCTACTCTGGCAAACACAGGAAGCCCAGGTGCCCGCCGGCTGGCATGAAGTAAGCCTTCCAGATGTCTCCGCCGGCGTGTACCTCAT
>JAVVHK010000155.1:0-3918 GCA_032249525.1 Bacteroidota bacterium
GCGCCCAAAGGGCGCTGGCCGCCGCCCAAAAAGAAAGTTTATGATGGGAAATGGCATAAATCGGACAAGTCCTCGCTGAGAGGGATAGGGGAGATGCCAACTTTAGCTGCGTTGAATCCAGCCGCCTACGATCACATCGTTTCCCTCATAGGCTACGGCGGCTTGGCCGGGGGTAATGGCTTTTACTCCGACCTCAAACTCTACGCGCAGCCTCTGGGGGCCGGCGGAATAGAGGCGGGCTTGGTGTCCGGGGTCCATGTGACGTATTTTGACCACAGCCGGGTATCCCTCATAAGGAAGGCCCTCGTACTTGTGCCAAACCAGCGACTCCATCCAGAGCGTAGCCTTGTATAAGTATTTTTCAGGGCCGATGATGAGGGTATTGGTTTCGGGCTCAATATCTATCACGTAATGGGGTGATCCGAGGGCGGGCAGGCCCCGCCGCTGTCCAATGGTATAAAAGGGGTATCCTTCGTGGTGTCCTACGATTTCGCCGGTTTCTATGTGTCGGATGGGGCCTCCGGTGAGCTGAGAGATGACTTCGGGCCGCCGCCGCCGAATAAAGGCTCGGTAATCCCCCTCCGGCACAAAACATATCTCATAAGAGTCTTTCTTTTGGGAGAGGCGGGTCAAACCCCATTCGGCGGCCATTTTCCGAACTTCAGACTTTAGATAAGTGCCCAGCGGAAAAAGCGTATCACGAAGCATTTCCTGAGAGAGCCCCCACAGCACATAGGACTGGTCTTTAGTCAGGTCTTTGGCCCGGCGAATAAAATAGCGCCCCCCCACCTCTCCTATGCGAGCATAATGACCTGTGGCCATCTTATCACACTGGAGCTGACGAGCTTTTGTGAAGAGTACGTCCCACTTGATATAGGTATTGCACAAGATGCACGGATTAGGCGTGAGGCCACTCAAATAAGACTCCACGAAGTGGTCTATAACTTTTTCCCCAAAGACATCTCGCAGGTCCACGACGTAATGGGGAAATCCGTAGCGCACAGCTACGGAGCGGGCATCATTGATGTCGTCTAAGTTGCAGCAGCCGGTGGTACGCCGAGCGGGGAGGTCAGCCGTTTCGTAAGACCAAGTTTTCATGGTCATGCCAATGACCTCATGGCCCTGCTGAGCCAGCAGGGCAGCGGTTACACTGCTATCTACGCCCCCACTCATCGCCACAAGCACCCGCATAACCCCAAAATAACACAATTCGCCCTCCGTAGGAGCGTTTGACTACTGGGAGGGCAAAATTTGCTACTGAGGCGCTTTTTTATACCTTTCAGTCCAAACCTCTTGGCTGAGGCTGGGGTCCCTCCATACCTTTGTCATAGAAAAGCGCCCAGTCCGCAAAAGCGGAAGCAGCAAGCCCAGGCGGTTGAGCTCCCTTCGGGTTGAGCTCCCGCCTGTTTTCGTTTTAAGAAAGATTCCTCCGAAGCGCCACTATTTTCTAACCTCCTCGTGGCGGGGGCATGGAGATGCAAAAAACCTGTAGCATTTGATAAACCAACCCTCCGGTGCTACTTATCTTTGCGGATTGGATATGCGTTATTGGCTTAGGGGTGTTTGGATGGGGATGCTTTCTTGGGTGTGGGCAAGTGACCCTTGTGCGCACTGTCAGGAAAACCCCCTATGTTTAGGTTCTTGTAGTTATGAGCTTTTACTCAAAGCGGAGACTCCTGCGGAGCGGCTGCAGGCGCAGGTTTTATTAGGCAAGGCTTGGGTGTTAGGAGGCTTTCAAGAGGGAGCTGTAAATCTGCTCTTAGAGGTGCTTCGGGAGGCGCCGTCTTCGGAGGCGGCCTTAAGAGCGGAGGCCCGTTTTTGGCTTGCTCAGGCCTATCAGCGCCTTTTTCCGGACTCTGCGCAGTATTATTACAAGCTTATCTATGAAGATGCTACCACTCCCCCTTACTGGAAAGCTAAGGCGGCCTTAGCTTTGGGTGGCCTTTTGAGCGGCCGGAATCCCACCCGAGCCCAAGCGTATGCCTCGGACGCATTAGCACTAGCTAAGCAAGCAGGAGATGCCGAACTGCAAGCTCTGGCCCTTAATCAGCTGGCTTTTTTCGCAGCCGCGACTCGGCAATACCCGACCGCGCTAAAGTACGCGGAGGAGGCCCTGCGTTTGGCCCGCTCCATCCCTAAACCCCGTTCGCTTTCTGCTATTCTTACCAACTTAGCCAGTATCTACGACGACATGGGTAGGTCTTCGGATGCTTTGAAACTCTACCAGGAAGCGCTGCAAATCGCTCCGGATACCCTTAGCCGGGCTCATGCCCTTCTCAACTTAGCTACCCACTACTACAACGAAAAAAAGACGACCGAAACGGAACGCCTTCTCAATCAACTTGCTCCTATATTATCCAAGCTGCCCTTTAGTTTGCGGCAGGATTACTATCGGCTCCGGTTCTATATAGCTACGGAGCGCAAGGCTTTGACCGAAGCGGCTAAGTATTTTGAGTCCGTGCTTAGCGAGGCGGATAAAGCTCTACAGGAGGCAGAATTGAATAGAGCGGCGCAGTTGGAGCAGCTTTCTGGGCTTCGTCAGCGGGAGAGCCAGCTTAGGCAGTTAGAGCTTAGTCGGCGGCGGGAACGAATCTTTTACGGTCTGATGGGGGTATTGGCCTTGGTGGGTCTGGGAGGGGTGAGTTATGCCTATCGGACCGCGCGCCGCCGAGCCCAAGAAGAAGCCGCTTTTCGCCAAGAGATTGAGAAACTCAACCGTTCCCTCCAACACCAATCCGAGGAGTTAGAACGGCAAAATCAAGAGCTGATTCGCGTCTCTAATGCGCTCTTTGAAGCTCTGGAGGACCTGCGGGCCTCTATTAATGGGGCGGAACGCCTTCAAAAAGCGCTCATGCCTCCCCTATCCCAAATCTTGCCTGGTACGGCTTTCTATTATCAGCCCATGCAGCAGATAGGGGGCGATTTTTACATACTTGCTCGCGATGCTTTCAGCGGACGCTACCTCATAGCGGTGGGAGATGCTACGGGGCATGGCGTGGCCGGTGCTATATTGGCTTCCATATTTGGGGCCACTATTCAGAACTTCTTTCTACAAAATCCCCGTCAGAGTGCGCAGGCATTACTCATGCGGGTCCATGCTTTTGTTAGTCGGCTCTTACTCAGCCAGGAGTCAGATAAAAGTCCCCTCCGAGAGGGATGTGATGCGGCGATAGTGATTTTTGATATTCCCCAGCAGAAAGTGGAGGTTGGGCTGGCAGGGCGTCCTCTATGGATATGGGAGCCGCAGGCGGGCCTTCAGGAGTTAGAGGGCGGCCGACGTGGCTTAGATAGCTTCACGCCTTCTGATTATGAGTTTCCTACCTACACCTTCCCCCTTTCTCCACAGAGCGTCTTTTATCTCTTTACGGATGGTCTGACGGATGTCCTCAATCCCCAAGGCCGGAGGTGGGGCATTCGGCGGCTCCGAGAGCTTATCTCCGAGTTGGCTCGGCAAGGACTTTCACCCGATGCTCAGATGGAAGCTATCCTGCGAGCCCTTCAAACTTGGCGAGAAAAGGCGCAGGCTAATGACGACATTACATTCCTTATTGTGCCTGCCCAAAGTATTCTGACCCGTGTAGGAACTCAAACCCCGCATTCCGCCTAAGGGCGGGCTACACCATAGTCTGGCCAAAACTTACCTCTGCGATTGGGCTTAGGATTGCGCAATACGGGTGCATGTCCAAAGCCCACCTGCGAACTCAGCTGATTTTCAGGAAGGAGAACGTTTTTCACCGGATTATGGGCTGAGGGGGGGAGGTGAGGTTTATACCAAGAGTTTCTAAGTGCGAGTTGGTGGTATTTTGTGGGGCCGGCCCCCCCCCCAAACCGGGGGGCGCGCGCGGGGGGGGGGGGGGGGGGCGCGCGCGGCGGGGGGGCCCGCGGGGGGGGGCGGCCCCCCCCCCCCAACAGGGGGGT
>JAVVHK010000156.1:0-3908 GCA_032249525.1 Bacteroidota bacterium
CCGAAGGCGGGCGGCGGCCCCACAAAATGCCACCGAGTCGCATTCAGAAACCCTTTGCATTGAAATTGCTATGACTCTCCTAAACGGTTTTTGAGCGCTCTAATCCCTCCCGGCCTATCCCCTATCCCATGAAGGCTCCTCTTCAGCCGTTTGGGCAAGAGCCAGCTTTTTGAGCGGCTTTACTAAACCAACGCAAAAGAAGGGGAACCTACACTACGAGCGGGAACAGGCGAGAGCTACCTTCCGAGCCTCCAGATGGAATAAAGTCTCTTTAAGAGGCAGCGAGGGTGGATGGATTTTGGAGGGTTTCGGCGAGCTCTGATAGGAGGGCCAGAGCCTCCTTAGGATGAGAAACGGGTCGCCAGGTGACCCCTACCCGTTCCCCCTCATTATGCAGACTAAACTGCACCCCTCGCATTTGATGCAGCGCCTTTAGGAGAGTAGCTGCGGGCGGCGCCTCCCGAAATTCTACCCGCATCTGGTTTTTATGAACCCGAATAGCGCGCAAGCCCAGCTCATCCCCCAACCACCGCAGCCTTAGCACATCCGCAAGCATCAACACAGGCTCCGGCAAATCCCCAAACCTATCTATAAGACTCCGTAAAAGCTCCTGAAGGGCCGCTTCGTTGTGGGTACTACTAAGCTGACGATAAATATCCAGCCGGGTAGCGGGATGGGGTATCCAATCCGAGGGTATTTGCGCTGGCCAGTCCGCCTCCACCGTGCATTGCGGCCCCTTGCGCTGAGATAGGCCCTCATGAGGTATCTCCAACTCCGCTTTCACCTCCGCTATCGCCTCCTCCAAAAGCTCCTGATAATACTCATACCCCACCGCATGAATAAACCCGCTCTGCTCAGCCCCAAATAAGTCTCCAGCCCCTCTCAGCTCTAAGTCCCGCAGCGCAATCTGAAAACCCGCCCCCAAATCACTAAACTCCTCCAAAGTCTCCAATCGCCTCAGCGCTTCCGGACTAAGGTGGTGCAAGGACGGCACCAGCAAGTAGCAGTAAGCCTGACGATCCCGCCGCCCTACTCGCCCCCGCAGCTGATGCAGCTCACTCAGCCCAAACCGGTGCGCTGGATACACCACCATCGTATTCGCATACGGCACATCCAAACCCGACTCCACAATCGGCGTGCTAACCAAAATATCTATCTGCCGAGCTAAAAACGCCGTCAAAATCGCTTCCACCTGCGGACCCGGCATCTGCGCATGCACATAAGCTACCTCCGCCTCCGGCAAAAGCTCCTTAATCTTTTCTGTTAGCCGGGGCAAGCCCTCAATCGCATGATGCACAAAAAATGACTGCCCCTCGCGGCGCAGCTCCCGCTCTAAAACCTCCTTCACCAGCTCCCACGAAAAAGGCGCCACATGCGTCTCCACCGGCAAACGCCCCTTCGGCGGCGTCCGAATAATAGACACATCCCGAAGCCCCGACAACGCCATCTGAAGCGTACGCGGAATAGGCGTCGCCGTCAAAAGTAACGTATCTACCAAAGGCCAGCGCGCCCGAAGCTTCTCCTTGTCCGCCACCCCAAACCGATGCTCCTCATCAATAATCAAAAGCCCCAAGTCCTTGAACTCCACATCTTTGGAAATCAAGCGATGGGTGCCTATCACAATGTCTATTTCTCCTGCCGCTAAGGCCCGAATAGTCGCTTTTTGCTCCTTGGGAGATTGCAAGCGCGTAAGGGTGGCTATCCGAATAGGCCAATTACGAAGCCGCTCCCGAAAAGTCTGCGTATGCTGCATAGCCAAGACCGTGGTAGGCACCAGAAGGGCCACCTGTTTTCCTTCTTGCACTGCTTTAAAAGCCGCTCTCAGCGCTACCTCCGTCTTTCCAAAACCCACATCCCCGCAAATAAGCCGCTCCATGGGATGCGGAGACTCCATGTCTCGTTTTACATCCGCAATCGCCTCTAACTGGTCCGGCGTCTCCTCATACGGAAACTGCGCCTCCATCTCTAACTGCGCTAGCGTATCCGCCCCAAACGCATACCCCGGCGCCACCTTCCGCTGCGCATATAACCTCACCAAGTCTATCGCCAGCTCCCGAATCCGACTCCGAATCTTTTCCGTGGTGCGCTTCCACTCCTGCGACCCCAAACGGCTCAGCTTAGGCGGCGTACTATGCGGCGAACGATAGCGCGCAATCTCACTAAGCTGATGTATCGGCACATACAACACCGCATCATCAGCAAAGATGAGCTTTACCGCTTCCTGCTCAGGCCGTTGCGGAAGCCCACATAACCCCCCAAACTTCGCAATCCCGTACTGCTTATGTACCACATAATCCCCAATGGAAAGCTCCTCCAGCTCCCTTAGTAAAAGCGCCTCACTACGCCGAAACCGCCGATGCTCCGGCGGCTGATAAAACCGCTTAAAAATCTGGTGCTCCGCATAATACGCCCGCCATGCCCGCACATCTATAAACCCCTCACTAATCTGCCCCACCACCCACTCCACCGAATAACTCACCGGAATCTCCCGAAATAACCGCTCCAAACGCGGACGATGCCGCTCATTCTCAATAAAAAGATATAGCTTCTCTACTGCCAGTTCCGTAAAGTGCCGCTGAATAAAAGCAATATCCTGAGGCAGAGTAGGTTGAGGCTGCGTCTCATACTCATAAACGGCCGCTACCTCCCCCCAGGGCTCCAAACTCACTTGGATCGCATTAGGAAGGAGCCGTTCTACAGCCGCAAGCAGCTCGTCATCTTCTAAACGTTGGAGTGCCGCCCGGATACCCAAGCTATTAGTGAAGCCAATCAGGGTGTCAGAAGGAAGGTAATCCAAAAGGGTGGCCTTCTCCCCCTCCGAAAAGGTCAAGGGTGAGGGGAGAATGTGATAGAGGGGGATTTCGCCCTCGGAGAGCTGGGTTTCAGGACTAAATCGTTGGAGCTTGACAATCGTATCGCCCTCTAAGCGTAGGCGAGCAGGGTACGGGTGCGCAAAACTAAAAAGGTCTATAACCCCACCTCGGCGAGCATACATCCCCGGCTCCGTAACCGCATCGGTTTCTGTGAAGCCCAACTCCTCTAAAAGCTCTATGAGGAAGGCCCGGTCAATGGTAGAGTTAGGAGTGAGGGTGAGGCGGTTGGCGTGCCAGGTTTGGGGCGGCGGTAAGCGGTCATATAGCGCTTCAGGATAAGTGATAAGCCAAAAAGAATCGTGCGAAAGAAAATCTTGCAGGGCGGTGGAACGTTCGGCTAACAAGGCCTCGGCTTGGCGACGGCTGGGATGCCGCGCCTGCGGCCACAACGCTATAGGCCTCCCCTGCCCACCTAAGAATATCCTTACATCCGCTAGGAGCCGAGCCGCCGCCTCCCGATCCGGAGCTAGGATAAGCCCCCGCTGAGAAGTCTTTTGGATCACAACCGCCCAAAAAGCATGGGGCGCACTACCCCGCAGCCCCCGCACCACCACCGGCCGGGGTAAAGTCTCAACCTCCGCCCACACCCGCTCAAAAGCCTCCAACATCGCAGGCAAAAGAACAAATTTTGTAGGCGTCCCACCACGGCAAAGACCCCAAGCTAAGCCCCCCACCCCGCCTCAAAGCTCTTCCAGTTTCCTTATCCAATCATCTAAATGCGGACACTTTTCCCGGATACGCTCCAAACCTATCCGCATAACTGCTTGCGAACCATGTAAAACCTTCCGATACCCTCTATAAGCTTTCTCCAAACGAGCCGAGGGATGCGTGTCTTGCCCATCATTGATTTCCTCAGGGGAAGAAAAACTTTGCCAATCCCCCCAATGCCTGGAAATCGGGCGATACTCCGACTACCTCTTCCAGCGCTGCTAATACCATTTCCCATTATAAACTTTCTTTTTGGGCGGCGGGGCGGCGCCCCCCCGGGGGGGGCCCGCCCCAGCCCCAAAAACAAGAGATAAAAAAAAGGGGAAA
>JAVVHK010000157.1:0-3898 GCA_032249525.1 Bacteroidota bacterium
GGCCGCCGCCCGCCGAAGGCGGGCGGCGGCCCCACAAAATACCACCGACTCGCATCCAGAAACTCTTATTCCAATGCCCGCCTTTGCACCTCCCAGCGGAGGATAAGGAGCCATCCCAGCGGTAAATGCCCCTTCCCTGCAGCCGAAAAACCATCCACGAAGCCCCGTCTCCATGCTCTCCACCTCTGAGCAAGCCCACTCGCCACTTACAGGTTTTTTCCTACCTTTGAAGGCATTGCTTTCTGAATTCGGATGCGATACGGGGGTCTGCTGCTGGTTCTCTTCCTCATAGGTTGTGGAGCCGAGCGCCAAAACTTCCTTGCGCGGAACTATCACACCTTTGTTTCTTACTTCAATGGCTACTATCATGCGGATAAGCGCTTTCGCACGGCCCAAGCTGAAATAGAACTCAAAACTCCAGACCCCTCCGAAGGCTATGTGCGGGTCTTTCCCCTTATAGACCCCGCCATTGCTCGCGAACACTACACCCGCCTGGAAGAAGCCACCAAAAAATGCGAGGTTATTATCTTTCGCCACAAGAATGGCCGTTATGTGGATGACTGTCGGACTTTAATAGGCCAATGTTGGGTTCTTCGGAGCAATCTTCCCAATGCTGAGCAGAACTTTTCTTATGTATTGAGTGCTTTTCCGGGGACGCCTTTGCGTCCGAAGGTATATTGGTGGGAGGCCTATGCGGCTCTGCAGGACCATAATCCCTATCGGGCGGAGACTCGGCTTACGGAGATTTTGGGGATGTCTTCGCGGGAGGTGCCGAGAAGGTTACGGGCTGAGGCGGAGGCCTTATTAGCGCAAGCGCTTATTGAGAAGGGGGAACCAGCCTTAGCGGTAAAGTTTTTAGAGCGGAGTGCGCCGAAGTTAGGTACGCGGCTACGGCGGGCTCGGGCGTATTATCTCTTGGGTCAGTTGTACTTAGAGCAGAAGAAGCCGGAGGCCGCTTTTCAGGCTTTTCAGAAGGTCGTGCGACTCAATCCCACCAATCAGCTTACCTTTCAAGCCCAGCTTCAGAAGAGCCTTTTAGCGGGGGCGAGAGACCCGCGCCTTATAAGGCGATTGGAACGCATGGCCCAGCAGACCCGCTACGAAGATTACAGAGACCAGATTTACTACCGCCTTGGGCACATTGCTTTAGAAAGCCAAAACTACGAGGCGGCGCTTGCTTACTTCAAAAAGGCGGGCAGTGGGGGCAGTTCGCCGGCTCGGGCTTTAGCGCATTACGAGGCGGGCAATATCTACTTCATGCATTACCAGGACTTGGCTTCGGCGCAAAAGCACTATGATTCGGCGGCGAGCCTTATACCTGAGAATCATCCCCGAGCGGCAGAGCTAAAAGCCCTGCAGAGTCGCTTTCAGGAATACGGTCGCCTGCGGCACGAAGTGAAGCTGTACGATAGCCTGCTTACGCTGAGTAGTCTTTCGCCTGAGGAGCTGGATCGGTCTTTGGAAGCTTATATTCAGAGCGAGGTGAGCCGTCGGGCCGCTGAGAAGGCACGTCAGCAAGCCCAAGCGCAAGGCTCTTCCGCTATGCCTCCGAATCCTTTCCTGCAGCAGACCTTGGGGAGTTCGGGTGGGGGAGGATTCTATTTTGATAATCCGATGCTGGTTTCGCAGGGGAAGCAGGAGTTCAAACGTTTATGGGGGGATCGGCCGAATGAGGACCACTGGCGTCGCCGCCAAAAAAGCCCCCTCGCTACAAGCTCCACAGCAGCAGGAGAAAGCCATAAGAAAGACACCGAGGCCGATACTACTAAAGTCATCTGGCCAGATGACCCTGCCGCCCTTACCCCCCAAAAGGTGGCCGAGCTCAAACGACGTCTACGCTCTCAAATTCCCCAAACCCCCGCCCAAAAACGCGCCATAGAAGACTCCCTCATTGTGGCGGCCCTACTCCTGGCACAACTGTATCAAGAGGCTTTTCAGCGGCCAGACTCAGCTAAAAAGATTTACGCTTGGCTTTATCAGCGTCTGCCCCATCGCAGCGAGGCCCGAGCCCCCGCCTTGTATGGGTTATATGTCCTCTCCCATGACACGCCTGAAAGCGAAAAGTATAAGCAAGAGCTCCTCTCCCGCTATCCAGACTCCGAGTATGCGCAGCGCCTCAAAGGAGGCCATCGCTTTGATGAAAAAAGCACGGTAGAGGACATTCATGCGGCGCTCTTAGATGCCTACCAGCGTGAGGAATATGAATCCGTGGTAGGTTTTGCCAAAGCCACCGAATCTCGCTGGCAGAAAACGCCTTCGGAACCCGCTATTCGGTACCTCTGGGCAGCGGCCCTTCTGCATCTCCAAAACTACGAGGAGGCTAAACTCCACCTGCGCCAGCTTATTCAAAACTTTCCGCAGGCTCCTTGCACCCCCATAGCTCAAAAGCTCCTATCCCGCCTGGAAAAAGGCCAAACCCAGCTCATCGCCGAATCTGCCCCAGCACCTAACACCCCCACCCCCTCCCCATCCGCTCCCTCTTCCACTTCCCCAGGAGGAACCCCCTTCTCCCTTGAACATCGCGCTAATGAGCCCATCCTTGTCCTCATCCTCGTCCCTAAGGACCGCATCTCCAACGAAGACCTCAAACAGCATATCGCCCGCACGAACCAGAATGCCTTTGCCGATAACCGACTGAGCGTTGTGGTATTTCTGTACGAACAGGCTTATTACCTGGCTTACATTGCGCAGTTTGGGGATTATCGGGCCGCCGATGCTTATATCTCTACCTTAGCGGCTCAGCCCTGGTTTCAAAACCTTCAGCTTAAGCCCTACCAGGACATCTTCCCTATTACCCAGTCCAACTTCCGAATTGCTTACACCCAGAAGCGCCTACATGAGTATGCGGCCTTCCTCGCCCAAAACCGGGCCCAACTCCGCTAAGGAACTCCCTCGCATAAAAACTCTTCCTACCCCGGCGATTAGGAAGCTGAAAAACTTTAGGGGGTAGCTGGATGGGGATAGCTCAGCAGGTAGAAGGGGCGAGCTTGCCCGGGATAGCGTTTGCAGAGACCGCCTGCCCCCACTAACCCCCCTCCTCTACTACCTTTACCCCTAAGAAGAAGGAGCGCCTAATTTTGGGGCCTATGCGGCGGGCTTTATTTCCGGGGAGTTTTGATCCGATTACGCTGGGGCATATTGAGATTATTCAGCGGGGGCTTGCGCTCTTTGATGAGATTATCGTTGGTATCGGCATAAATACCTCTAAGCAGGCGATGTTCAGTCCTGAGGTGCGCCAACGCTGGATAGAGAAGGCTTTTGAGAATGAGCCCCGAGTCCGGGTAGCGTGTTATACTAACCTCACCGTACTTTTTGCGAGGGAGGTAGGGGCGAAGTTTATTTTACGGGGGCTGCGTTCCGCACCGGACTATGAGTACGAGCGCAATATTGACCTCCTCAACAAGCAGTTAGACCCTGCCATAGAGACTCTTTACCTGCTGAGTAGTCCGCAGACTTCGTTTGTCTCTTCTACATTGGTGCGGGAAGTGATTCGGTTTCGGGGGCGGTTGGAAGGGCTTCTGCCCCCCCACATCATTGAGGACATCTATAAGCTTTATCCGGGCGGGAAGCCTATTACTGGGTGAATCCCCCCCTTCCTAATCGGGGCGGCTGGGATAAGCTTAAGGCAAGGCGGGACCTTAGGGAAGTATCCCTTTGTGAGAGCAGGCATGAAAGAATAATGAAGAGAGGTGTTTTGAGCGGCGGCCAGCCTTGCGGGCTGGCCCCACAAAATACCATCAATCAGCACCTCTATAATACCATCTTGAGACCAAGGCTTTCTTAATGTGAAGAGGAGATGGGCGCGCCCTCACGGCGGGGGGGGGGCCCCCCCCCGGCGGGGGGGGCCCCCCCCAAAAAAAAAAAAATATTGGGGGGGGGGGAAAAAAAAAAAAAAAAA
>JAVVHK010000158.1:0-3885 GCA_032249525.1 Bacteroidota bacterium
TGAGCTTTTTGTATTGATAGCTACCAATCTTGAAGGTGCCATGTTTCTCAAGAAGATCCATGGAGAGCTCGCAGGAAGGGTTGGAGGCAAACTTAGCGATAGGCGACCAGACTTCACGGATTTCCATCTTACCAAGGGTCTCGGTAGTAGAATTGATAATAACCACTTGCGTACGGTTACCTTCTACGGCGAAGACGAGTTTGAAGTCGCCATCTTCATCCACTTTGTATTTCAGGCCAAGCTTTTTGAGGGCCCGTTCTACGCGGGGATCGGGATTACGGACGGTCTTGTCTTCTTCGGGTAAGGATGAAAATCCTTTGGCTTGCATGCGGGCTTTTGGTGTAAAGCCCGGGACAGCTGTCGCAAAGAGAACAGCCATCCAGACAATGGGAAGAGTATTCATTCTGCAAAGCTACGGTTTTTGACCAGCTCAAGAGATGTCCCGAATAGATGCGTTATGTCTCCTCTGCATTCCAGGTGCGAAGCTCTCGCTTTGCGCGGGGAAAGTAAACTGCCGAAAGATTTTGGTTATCCAGAGGCCCAGCTTTTATCTACATGGATGGAGGGCGTGATGGTGCCTGAATTCTTGCCGGGGTTTTGGAGCCAGCCTGCTAAAAGTCGTCGGTTCCCATGATCTCTTTTTCGGCTTCGTCGGCAGTTTGGGCGACGGCTAAGAGAACAGCGCCTAAGTCCCGTGGAGGTAGGTCAGCGGGTATGCGGGCCGAGAAGATCACGATATAGGAGCCGTCGTTGCGCTTTTGGTAACAGAAGCTACCGATTTTGAAGAGGGTATTTTTTTCTAAGAGGGTGCGGGAGATTTTTTCGGAGGGGATGTAGGGGAAGTAAGCTACGATGGACCAGACTTCTCGGAGTTCAAAAGGTCCGAGTTGATGAGTGCGGGAGCCTATCCAGATGCGTTGGGTTCGGTCGCCGTGTAGTCTCCAGTCTAAGACGAAATCGCCATCGTCGTCAATATGGTAGGAGAGGTGGAGCTTTTGGAGGGCACCTTCTACCCGCAGATCATGGGAAAGCATAAGCAAAAATAGGCATAGAGCTCGGCATAGGTTGATTTACTTTGGGGCATGGGCTTATGGGGTTGGGTAGGGCTGTTGGTGGTTTTGTGGGACAGGTTGGGGGGGCCGTATGGGCGGGTAGGGCCTGGGGCTTATTTGGTGGAGGGGCCGCAGGTGGAGGTGTATTTGGGGGAGGGGCGGCGTCTTTGGCGCTTTGTGAGCGGTAGGTGGGAGATAGTGGGGCTCCTTCCTGGCGAAGGTCGGGCCGGCGCTATAGACGCTGAAGGGTCTCTTTGGGTGGTGGGGCTCAATAGTGTGTATTTACGCGTGGACGAGCATACCCGCACCTTAGTGCTTCCTCAGGCGGGCTGGGGCGAAGCCGTTTGGGCGGTACCCGCTGGTGTGGCTATTCGGGGGGCTTCGCAGAGTTTTTGGATACCTCGGGCTCAGCCGCTCAAAGCCTATCCACTGCCTGGCCTCCTTATTGGGGCCGACTCACAAGGACTGTGGATACAACGCGCCGATACCATCCTAAGAGGTTATCCCGACCAGTGGCAGGTGGCCTTTCTCTGCCCGGCCCCCCTTCAAAAATTCGTCTGGACCGGCAAGGAAGGCTGGGCTCTCACGCGTGGGGGCGAACTCTATCGGGCTACGGCAGGGGGGCTCTTCAAACTACAAGAGGGCGCCCGATTGCTCACCGGTAGGTACTTCATCCGGGGAAATCAAGTATATGCCGTAGGAGACTCCATGCCACTTTGGAAAAGCGAAGAAGACCTGTATGCCCTCCATGAGTCCCAAAGTGGAGGGGTGGTTTGGGTGCTTACAGCAAAAGGCGTAATCGGATTGTATCCCAAACTGGGTGCCCACTGGCGATACGTCTTTCCGGGGGTTTTTACAAGTTGGGAAAGAGTGGGGGAGCGGTGGGTAGTCTGGCAAGGAGAGACGGCTTACTTTCCGGGGGACAAGGCGGTACGACGTTATCCTGTTACCTTAGTAGGAGCTGCTTATGTGAAAGGTCCCAGGGCAAACTTCTGGGTGTGGGCTACCCCTAAAGGCCTCATGGATGAAGAGGGGCGCTTTATAGCTGAGGTGGGCTATTACGTAAAGGCAGTTGCCGCTCAGGGCGAAAAGCTCGCATGGGCTATTGGTCGAGCCGTCACCATTCAAAGGACAGCCAGTGAAAAGCGTCAATACACCTTTCCCATGGTCGTGCAAGGATTGGCCTGGACAGGCGAAGACCTATGGGTGTGGGGCAGCGAATACGTGTATCGTCAAAGGAAAGATCAGTGGCAAGGCGAAAAGGTAGGTGGCTATATTGAGGAGGGGCGGGTATGGAAGGAGCGACTCTGTGTGCGGGTGGGGATGGTGTGGTTGTGGCGGCGGGAGTCGGGGTGGGATACGGTTTCGCAGGCGCCCTGGTTAGAAGAGGCTTTGCCCATAAGTCCCAGCTGGGGCAATCTCCTGGCTTCTTGGCGCACTAAGGGGAAGCGCTACCTTCTTCTGTCGCACGGACTAATAGAAGTAGATAGCTCCCTCCACCTGCCTCCGCTTCACTTACGGGCTACCTTAAAAGGCGCAGGTCTGAGAAGAACCGACTCCAATCGGTACGAAATTCCAGCGGAGAAGTCGTTTCTTTCTTTGAGCTGGGAGGTGGTGGCGCCGTTTTTACCGGGGTATGGGGTGGTGTATTATCAGGTGGGGGAGCAGGCGCCGCTCTTAGCGTCGGGCAGGGAAGTGCTTCTGAATCTGCCCTCCGAGGGGGAGGTGCCGATTCGGCTCTTGGTGTCGCACCCGTGGTATGCGCGGCCGCGCGTGTACGAGTGGGTCGTGCGGGTGATTCCCCCTTGGTATAAGACGATTTATGCGCGGGCAGGGGGGGCGGTGCTGGTATTACTCCTGGTGGTGGGGGGTGTAGCCTTGCGGGAGTGGTATCATCAGCAGCTTCGGCGGCGGCTGGCGGCAGAGCGAGCCGCCTTAGCAGAGCAGGTAAAACGTCAGCAAACCCAAATCCTGCAAAACGAACGCATGGCTAACCTCGGCGTCATGGCCGCCCACATCGCCCACGAAATCAACACCCCCCTCGGCATCATCCAGTCGGCCCTCTCTGAAGTGGAGCGCCGACTCTCTATCCTTCGGCCTTCTCTGGTTTTTCCCGAGCGGCCCCCCCAAACCCCCACCGATAGACGCCGCCGCTATCAAGCCTGGCAAAACGCCCATCCCGACCAACCCGCCATTCTTGTCCAGCAGCTGGCCACCCTGGGCTACACCCCCTCCCAATGGCCCGACCTCGCCCCTTACCTCCACCACCCCCAAACCCTCCAAACCTGGCTCACCTGGATAGAAATAGGCACCTACTTAGCCCAGATTCGCACCGCCGCCGAAAAGCTCCAAAATCGCGTCCAACGCATCCGAACCTATGTACGAGAAATCCGAGAAAGCACCGAAACCACTCGCCTGATCCTGCAAGAAAGTCTACTACGAACCATAGAGTTTTACAAGCCGCTCTTACGACGTGTGCAGGTAGAGACGCATTGGCCCCCAGACCCCCTCTGGATAGAAGGAGACCCCGCCCGCTTAGACCAAGTCTGGGCCAACCTCATCCAAAACGCCATCCAAGCAATGCCGCCCGACCAAGGCCTGCTGCGCATAGAAATTCGCAAAGAAGAGCCCCATCACGCCCTTATCCTCTTTCAGGATAATGGTCATGGTATTCCGCCCGAGATACGGGAACGTATCTTTGAGCCGCTCTTTACGACTAAAGCCCCGGGCGAAGGCACAGGCCTCGGCCTCCCCATTTGCCGCCAAATCATAGAAATGCACGGCGGCACCATTAAATTGCTACATAGCGAGCCGGGCTATACGCTCTTTGGCG
>JAVVHK010000159.1:0-3870 GCA_032249525.1 Bacteroidota bacterium
CACCTGGGAAGTAACGACGCTCTTAGACCTCATCAATGACACGGGTTTTCGGCAGGAAGGCTTTTCTAAACGGGGGCGAACCTGGATTCGCATTCGCCACAATGCCCCATTTCTAGACGGGCTGCAATATGGCGTTACGCTTCAGGCTAATATTGACTCCAGCGCTACCTACATTGCTTGGGACAGCTTTCCTACCAGGGCCAATCTACCGGGGGCTGGCTTTCTCACTTATCAGATGCTTCAGCGTTACATGATTGACCCTTACATCTCGTACCTCACTCCCCGCGGACACCGACATTTGATTCAGGGACGCACGTACCGCACAGTTAATGATCTAAGTACTCCGCAGTCTGGCGGCGCCACCCTGCATTACTATGACTATCAGTTTATCTACAACCTGCAAAAGTGGGGCAAGGTAATCTTCGGCGCTAACTACACGGAAAATCGCGTGTATGCCCGAGAAGTTTTTGGTCGGGCACGAGGGCAACAGGCCGCCGCTTTTGCTCAAGCCGAAATTGATATTTGGAAGTTTCACCTTAGCGGGGGCGTTCGCTATCAGTACGAAAACATTCAAGGGGATACCTCTTACCGGATTGTAGCAGGGCGCATAGTGAAGGGAGAAACGCCCAGCTATGTGCGGCTAACGACTATACGAGAACCGATTTTTAGGGCGGGGCTTACTTTCACGCCATGGAAGCCGACCATTTTGCGGGCATCGTTTGGGCAGGGACTGCGTAGCCCTTCGGTGGCCGAGCGCTTTACTACGACAGGAGCAGGTGGCATCACCGTGCTACCGAATCCCTTCGTCAAAGTGGAAAGGGGTTATAGCGCCGAGGTCGGCCTGCGCCAATACTTCAAATTCGGCGAAAGCATCAAAGGCTTCGTTGATGTCTCCGCCTTCCGAATGGAATTCAAAGACATGGTGGAATTCCAAGTCAATATTGATGCGGTTTTGCGGGGCTTTCCGGGACTTCCGTTCTCGGCTATCAACCTCTCTCGAGCTTTCATTCAGGGGATAGAGCCGCTGTGGGGCCTACGCTACGAAGCCGGAAAGTTTTACCTCAACCTCACCGGCGGAGCCACCCTCATTGAGCCTATCAACCCCGATGGCTCTAAAGCCCTGGATACGATGAATAATACCAATGGAGCTTTCCAGGTCCTAACAACCGCCCTCGCCAATCCCGACCCCGTCACCCAGCCCGAACTCTACCGAATTGGCCGAGACATTCCTTACACCCTTAAATACCGAAATAAGCAGATCGTACGAGCTATCGGCGAAGTCGGCTATGGAAAATTCAGCTTTACGGCTAACTTCCGCTACGCCAGCCCTATCACGAACGTAGATAAGCTCTTTTTCCTCCTTGGCGCTACCACCAATAACAACCTGGCCGGGTTGGAAGAGTTTTTCCGAGACTATGCCAGCAAGCCCTATACCGTTTGGGACTTTATCTTTGCCTATGACACGGGGCGAGCCCGCTGGACCTTCCACATCTTCAACGTCTTCAATCGCATCTACACCACGCTCCCGGGCACTCTTAATGAGCAACGCAGCTTTGCCGTGCAATGCATCTTGCGTCTACAAAAAGGAGACAATACAGGCAATTGATTTTTTCCATACCTTTGCGGCGATATGAGACGCGTAGGACTTTTAGCGATTCTCCTTCTCTTAGGAGGTTGGGCTTTGGCCCAAGAAGGTGTGAAGTTCGGCCTTCGGTTAGACCCTAATTTGGGCTTTTTCAGTCTGGACTCCAGTGGTAAGACCGTGCGTACCCTCAGCGGCACTGGGGCCTTCGGCATTCGGGGGGGGCTAATGCTGAGCTTTGGCTTTTCAGACAATGTGGCCTTCCTGCTCGGAGCCGGCATCGGAAACTACAAAGCTAAAGTAGAGTACAAGCCCGGCTATGGCATCACAGGGAAAAAACCAGACGGCCAAGACACTACTTTCACGCTGGGAGCTGCTGGCCTCACCTCCGCCGTCACCCCCTCCTACGGGATAACCACCATCAATGTGCCTGCCTGGCTCAAAATGCGCACTAATCCCTTAGGTTCTACCCCCTTGCGCGCTAAAGCCCTCCTTGGTGGCCAGTTAGATATCAAAGTCGGAAGCGTCACCAAGTCCGATAAAGTCATCGTCTCCCCAGACTTCATTGACCAAGACAAGACTCGCGGCGGAGACTACGTCATGCCCTTCTTAGCCCAAGTTACAGGCGGCGCCGGCGTGGATGTGGAAATAGAAGGAGTGGGCACCATAGACTTCACCATCACCTACAATCATGGCCTTATCAACTTCTTCAACAAGGACTTCAAGTTTGACTACACAGGCAGCAATGGGGTCAAAATCACGGACATCAAACCCCATGAAAAGCTCAGAGGTCGCCTCAGCAATCTTGGCTTCAACCTGATGTTCTGGTTCTGAGCAGCTGCTTTCGCTTTACATAGAGAGGCCCCGAGCAAAAGCTCGGGGCTCTTTTATTTTAGTCCGGGCTGGGACGCAAAGCCGCTATCCACTGCTTGGAGAGGTACTTCTGTGCGGCTTCTTGCAGGTCTGCAGGCGAGAGGGCAAGCACTTCCTGCTTCCAGGCGGTCTCTTCCAGGGGCTGACCGGTATCCAGGATCCAACGTCCCTGCACTTGGAGCCGATAGCTGAGTCGCTCCCAGAGGATTGCCTGCCGCCCCCAAAACTGCCGCTTGAGCTCCCCCAACCGCCTCTCCGAAACCGGACGCTCCTGCCATAGACCCAGCATCCGCTGAATGAGTCCCAAAGCCCTCCTCTCCACCTGCGGCATTACCCCCGCATATATTCCCCATACGCCCTTCTCGGGATAGCCGTGAAAAAAACTATACACATTATAAACCCACCCGTACCGTTCTCGCAAAAGAAGATTGAGCGTGCTGCTTAGAAAAGGCCCGCCCAGCGCCTGTAAGACCAGCTGTAAAGCCACACCTTCCTTCTCATAGGGAGATGGTCCCAGCCCCCCTACTACTATATGAGCCTGCTGAATCGGACGAGTTTCTACCAGGGGGGCCGTGGGGTTTTGCCAGGCTTCGTTGGCCTGCCAGAGGCGATTTTGAGGACTCTCTCGAAGTAGCCAGCCCGTCCGTCGGAGCGCCCGCTCCACCCCCTTCTCCGAAACCGCACCCCCAATCAACAAAACCCAAGGGCTCCTCTGAAAAACTTCCCGATAATACCGCCGCAAAACCTCCCCACTCGTAGCTAAAAGCGACGCCCGGTACCCAATAATCGGATGACGCAATCCCCCCTCCAAAAATATCACCTCCTCATACCGATCCAGTAGCATCTCCTCCGGAATATCCTCATACATCGCCAGCTCCTCTAAAATCACCTGCCGCTCCCGCTCAACCGCCGCATCGGATAACGCCGCCTCCTCCACAATCAAACGAACTACATGCAGCGCTGTCTCCAGCGCATCCGGCGGCACCCAAAACTCAACCGCCATCTTGTCTTTGGTGGTAAAAGCGTTCAACTCACCCCCATAACGTTCTACCCGCTCAAAAAGAGCCCGCGGCGAAAGTCCCCCAGCCCCCTTAAATAACACGTGCTCCAAAAAGTGCGTAATCCCCTCATGCCCTTTCCAATCACATCGGCTCCCACAATCATAATACAACACCCCATACACCGAAGTCGCCACCGGACTTGGATAGTAGTAAATGCACCTCGTGATGGGAAACATGGCGCAAAAGTAGGAGAGAAGCTTGGCCTCGTCTCTTGCAAAGAGTTTCTGAATGCGAGTCGGTGGTGTCATGCTGAGGCGGGGGGGCCCCCCCGGGGGGGGGCGCCCCCCCCAAAAAAGGAACGGGGACAACACCAAAGGCGGGGGGGGGGGCCCCCCCCGCGAGCACCCAAAAAAA
>JAVVHK010000160.1:0-3870 GCA_032249525.1 Bacteroidota bacterium
CGGGGCGGCCCGCCCCCGTTGGGGGCGGGCCGCCGCCTAAAAAGAAACTGGTATAAACCCCAAGCATCCCTTGCGAATGCATAAAAAGTCTTACCTTTGTACCGCTCTGGTGATGTAGCTCAGTTGGTAGAGCACCAGACTGAAAATCTGGGGGTCGGCGGTTCGAGTCCGCCCGTCACCACGGGGTGAAACATGAGGCTCCCCGGCTCAGTTTGGCCCTTCTTGCAGCTGGAGTCTGGGGTCAAGTCCTCGTAGGAGGAGTAACGGAGACTAGCGCTCGTATCTGCATCTGGGCTACCGAAGCCAGGCTCTCCTTGGGAAAAATTCAGGATACTCTCCTTCAAGCGAGTGAGCCGCCTATTTGTTACACAGCTGTGGCGCTTCAGCCCGGAACGCACTATGCCTACGAAGTAACCCTACCCCCTGGTCAAAAGGTATTGGGTTCTTTTCATACGCCTCCTGTCTCCCCCCTGCGAGTGGTAGCCCTCTCTTGCGATGAAATGAATCCCAAAGCGAAGGAGGAGAAAGCCCTCAAAGCCTTCGCCGCCCGCTTAGCTCCTCACTTAGTGTTACATTTAGGAGACTGGGGGTACCCCGACACAACCGAGAAAAACTTCCCTCCCAGCACCGAACGGCTCTTTCCCTATCGGTGGGAAAACCTATACCAGCTCTACGAAAAGCGCTACCAAGACCCCATGGCCTACGCTCTGCGAACCCAGACAAGCTGGGCCTACCTGTACGACGATCACGATTATGTAGGAGACAATACAGGACGGGATTATCGGGCGCAATATCGCACACTCAGGCTGCCCATTGGGGACTATCCTTTCTCTCCTACTCTTCGGGAAAATGCTATGCGGGCCTACCAGCGCTACTTTCCTCATTATGAGGTAGAAATGCCCGAAGAGGCCCTCTTTCAGCGCTTTCGGTGGGGTGATGTGGAGTTTTTCCTCATAGATAATCGCAGTGCGCGCACGGGTACTATGAAAGTTTTTGAGCTGGGGGAGCTGGGACGTTATTACTTTCGTCCAAAACCTGAGATCTCTATCTTAGGGCGCCGCCAAATGGAGGCGCTCAAAAAAGCCCTCCGCACCAGCACAGCAAAATGGAAAGTCATCCTTTCGGGCGTTACGTATAACCGCAACCTCCAACTTTTCATCCACGAGGCTCTCAAACTTCCCGAGCAGACTTTAAAGTTGGCCTTTGGGCTGTACAAGGTCCCGGCTATCTTTATTGCGGGGTTTATAGCTGACACTTGGGCGGGTTATCCTGCCGACCAAGATAGTCTTTTAGCATGGTGCTGGCAAAATCAAATCCGGGGTGTAGTCTGGGTCAGTGGCGATACCCATGTGGCCACCTTAGAGGATGGCACGATGGGCGGTTTTCCGGAGCTAATGACGGGTGGTGCAGGAAAAACTACCAAAGACTCATATAGGCTGGCCCGCAAGTTAGGTATTAGTATCTTCAACACAGGTGGGCAGGGCATTACCAAGAAGGACTTTTCTACGGCTTTGGGATATATGGAGTTTCGGGGGGATACGTTGTGGGTGTTGAGTTTGAATCATCGGGGAGATACTTTGGGAGAGTTATGGCTTACGGCAGATATTTTGCCGCTGCCGCCCTCGCTTTGGGCTCGTTTAGAGCGTCCGAATATTGGGCTTACGTTCTTTTTAGAGAGGGTGGTAGGGCGGCAAGTATTTTTTAGGTGGGCTTTACCAGCGCGCTTAGTAGGGGAAGTTGCTTTCCGCCTATATGATGCCCAGGGTAATTTAGTGTGGGAGTCGCCAGTGAAGCCGGCCTCGTACTGGCGGCAGCAAAGGTCTTTGACTTTGCCTGCCACGCTTCCTGCGGGATGGTACTATCTAAGGGCTGAGCAGCCGGGCGCCTACTTTGGCAGGCGCTTGCAACTGTAAGAAGTTCGTATCTTTGCGCTCGCATGAAAGAAGTCCAAGAGATAGACCTTCAGCGATTGTATGAAGCCTATTCCCCGCCTCGGGTCCAAAATCAGATTGTAAAGGGTCGTGTTGTGGCTGTAGATGAGCATGAGGTGCTGGTTTCTATTGGGCACAAGGCGGAGGGACGTATTCCCCTTTCGGAATGGCATCACGATGAGCCTAAGCCGCAGGTAGGGGATGAGGTGGAAGTATACGTGGAGTCTTTGCAAACTCGGGACGGAACAGCTAAGCTCTCGCGTCGATTGGCTCATTCGCTGCGTACCTGGCAAATAACACAGGAAGCCTTAGAGAAGGATATTCCTACAGAGGGGGTGATTCGGCGCCGGACCACGGGGGGGTTCGTAGTGGACATAGATGGAATTGAAGCGTTTTTGCCGGGATCTCAGGTGGATGTGCGCCCTCTTCGGGCTTCGGACAACTACGAGGAGCTCTTGGGCCGCCGTATGCGATTCAAAGTCGTCAAAATCAATCCCGCTCAGCATAATGTCGTCGTCTCCCACAAAGCCCTCCTTGAAGAGGAGATTCAACGTCGCAAGGAAAAGATTATGAGCATTTTAGAGCGGGGCCAAGTCTTAGAAGGGGTCGTCAAAAACGTTGCTTCGTTTGGAATATTTGTAGATTTGGGAGGGGTTATAGATGGGCTGGTGCATATTAGCGATCTTTCGTGGGGCCGAGTCAATCACCCTGAGGAGCTTTATAAGGTTGGCGATAAGGTACAAGTCGTCGTTTTGGACTATGACCCAGAGCTGGGCCGAGTTAATCTGGGTATCAAGCAGCTTACGCCAAACCCTTGGGAGAATCCTCCTTCTTGGCTGAAAGAAGGCGCCGAAGTAGAGGGGAAAGTCGTGGCTGTTGCAGAATATGGCTTGACGGTGGAGGTGGTGCCCGGAATCGAGGGTATATTGCCTGTATTTGAGTTAGCTTGGTCCACTACGGCTGCCGAAGAGCTGACCAAGTACAAAGTAGGTGACATCATTAAGGCGAAGGTTATTCAGTTTGATCCGGAGGCTCAGCGCCTTACTCTCAGCATCAAGCAGCTGCGACCGGACCCGTGGCTTCATGCCGCCGAAAAATATCCACCCGGCTCCATCCATAAGGGCATTGTCCGCAACCACACGAATATTGGCACCTTTGTGGAGCTGGAACCGGGCATAGAAGGCTTTATCAACCTTCGGGACCTTTCGTGGTTCCGTCGGATCAAGCATCCATCCGAAGTCTTCCAAAAAGGCCAGGAGATAGATGTCGTAGTACTGGAAATAGACCCCGACCATCGGCGTCTACGCTTAGGTTATAAACAGCTCACTGAAGACCCGTGGGACATGATCAAGACGATCTTTAAGGAGGGGTCGTACCATGAAGGCATTGTGGAGAAGATTTCGGAGGTGGGGGCTGTGGTGAGCTTAGCCTATGGGGTAGAAGGCTTTTGTCCTACGCATTATCTGAAGGTAGGCGGGGATGTGCCGAAAGAAGGGGAAAGTCAGCTGTTTCGGGTTGTAGAGGTGGATGATGCGAATCGTACGATTGTATTGGCCCGAGTGGATAAACAGGCTGGTAGCAAGTCTGCCCGCCGTCGCAAAGGCGAAGCTCCCGAAGGCGAAACCCCTGCTACCCCTATACCCGAACCCGTAACCCGAGCACAAAAACGCGAAACCTTGGGCGACTTAGAGGCCATTAGCCGCCTCAAAGCCCTCCTCCAACAGGGGAGCTCTCAGTCACAAAGCTAAAAAAGTCGTACCTTTACCTTGGTCTGCTCTTTCAAGAGTGGGCTGTTAGCTCAGTTGGTTTAGAGCGCTGCTTTGACAGGGCAGAGGTCGGAGGTTCGAATCCTCCACAGCCCACTTTTGTCAATCCCTCCCAGCAAGCTGGTTATGAGAACTTGTCCCTCTCCTGCTGGGCATGGGAATCCCTTGACGCA
>JAVVHK010000161.1:0-3846 GCA_032249525.1 Bacteroidota bacterium
TGCGCTGGGCGTACCAGTCGGGGTCAATGTTGAAGTTTCGCCATTGGATCATGTGTAGGCGGGTATGGTGGAGGAGGCGGTGGAGGGCCTGGATTTCGGTGGGCTGGTCGGTAAAGCCCGGGAGGGTGAAGTAGTTGATGGATACCCATTTTCCTAAGCTTACGGCCCGGCGGATGGATTCTACTACCATTTCAAAGGTGTAGTTGCGGGGGCGGTAGTAGCGGTGGTACCAGTCTGGCTGGGCGCTATTGAGGCTGATACGGAAGCTATCTACGCCGGCTTCCGCTAGGGCTGCTATGGCGTCTGGCCAGGCGCCATTGGTATTGACATTGATGATGCCGCGTGGGGTGGCTTGTCGGATGAGACGTACGGCTTCGGCGATGGTTTTCCAGACTAAGAGGGGTTCGCCCTCGCATCCTTGGCCGAAACTCACAATGGGGTCTGGGGCGGTTTTGAGGTGGTAGATGGCGAGTTCGGCGATTTCTTCGGCGGTGGGGCGGAAGGTGAGGCGCTCTTGGGCGCTGGGGATAGGGGATTCGTGGGGCTCTTGGAGGGAGATGCATCCGATGCAGGCGGCATTGCAGGCGGGGGATGTAGGGAGGGGGCACTCCCATCGACCCATAGCTAAGTTTCGGGCGGCGGGACAGCAATACCGGTCCACGCAGTTTTGCATGAGATGGGCCACTAAGCGATTACCAGGAAAGCGCCGAAGGAGAGCTTCTTTGCCCCGTTCTATCCGCTCAAAGTCATAGGTTTGGATGTCCTGACGGGGAGAGGGGTCTATGCGGGTAGCGGCCACATAAAAACGCCCTTTATGCCAAGCTACTGCCGTATAAGCATGTAAAGGAAGCACAGGGGCGCCTGGCTCCATGATATAAGACGCTAAGGCCAGCTGAGTATGAGCAGGCGCCACGAAGGCAGCCACTGCATAGCCCTTCTCATATACTTGCAAACGTCCTTGCGGGTTGATCCCCCATGGGCGGCGCCCAGGTAAGTAAAAAAGCCTACTACCTTCGGGCAGGGGTATCCACTTTTCTACAGCGGAGGCGGGTATAGGCTGAAAACCCGATCGGCCCGTGGCCCCCCATCTCGGCTCGTCGTAGATCGTGCCGTCTTCTCGGGCGTACAATAGCCGCACTCTTCAAAAGTACAAACTCTCGTGCTCAGAAGCCGGAGGTCCTGCCCTTACTTAGAAGCCTCTAAATGGCATTAGCTTTGCACCTATCGAGCTTATGCGGATTCTTGGGGTCATTCCAGCTCGGTATCATTCTCAGCGATTACCCGGAAAGGTGCTTTTGCCTCTCAAAGGGAAGCCCATCATTCAACATGTGTACGAGCGAGTCCGACAGTTTTTTGGAGAGAATCTTATCGTTGCTACGGACGATATGCGGGTGGTGGAGGCGGTGGAGGGCTTTGGGGGAAAGGCGATTATGACGCGCTCCACGCATAGTTCTGGCACCGAGCGGGTGAGTGAAGTGGCCGAGAAGCTGGTCTATGATGCCTACATTAACGTACAGGCTGATGAGCCTTTCTTGGAGGTAGAGCACCTTCAGCTGGTGGCCAGGGGCTTAGAAAAGCATGAGATTGTTACGCTCGCTACCCGGATATACACTCTGGAGGAGGTTCTCTCTCCGTCGGTAGTGAAGGTGGTCTTAGATGCAAAGGGGCGAGCTCTTTACTTTTCGCGGTCGCTGGTGCCGCATGTTCGGGACATGCCCATGACCAATCCCGAGATGCTTAGGCGGTATCCTTTTTATCGGCATGTGGGGTTATATGGGTATCGGCGGGAAACCCTTATGGCTATAGTGTCGCTTTCGGCGGCCCCTATAGAGGAAGCGGAGCAGTTAGAGCAGCTGCGTTGGCTTTATCATGGCTATTCTATTCATGTTTTGGAGACGACTCACCCCACCTTTTCCATTGATACGGATGAGGAGTATGCTCAGGCTCAAAAGCTGGCCGAACGTCTTTTGTAAAACCCTCTTGATTGTCCTGAGCGGATGTAGGTCTTCCTCTTCGCCTGGACCCATTTCAGAAGTCCCTTTACAAGGAGACGCTGTTGTCTCTTCTGCCTATTGGCCGAAGGACTGTATTCAGGAGAGCGAGTCTCTGCGAAAAGCTTTCTTGCGTTATGTACGTCCTCGGGTGGGGTGGCTTCGGATTAAGGCCAACTACCCGTATCGGGAGTCCCGTTTGGAAGGTACGGCCTGGTACTGGGAAGGGCATGGGGTGTGGGTGACTTGTGCGCACCTTTTTCCGCAAGACTCTCCTAAAAACTTAGAGATAGAACTGTGGGATGTAGAGGGAAGGTGCCGAGTACTTCCTCCGCCTTGGCGAGAGGATAGCTTGGATGTAGCTTTTTTGCGGGATACGCAGCGGGTGGGCTTGGTACTGGCGAAAGCCCCTCCCGAAGAGGGAGACTGGTGTTTCACGGTTGGAGCGCCCTTAGGGTTGAGTTTTTCCTTTCAGGAGGGATATGTAGTAGCGGAGCGCCAAATAGAAAGCCGAACTTATTATCAGCTATCCTTGTGGGCGGCGCCGGGCAGTTCGGGCAGTCCGGTCCTTAGCCGAACCGGCCACCTGACCGCCATGATTACCGAAGTAGCCGGCTGGGGCAGCGGCGACCTTGGGATTGCGTTTGCTCTCCCCGCCTCCAAAATTTGGCAAGCTTATCAGCGGTACCTTACCTTTGCTGCATATGACACGGCGCGAGCTCAGTGAAGAAATCGCTACGCGTACAGGCCTTTCTCGGGCGGATGCGGCCGCCGCTCTGGAAGCTGCCCTTCAAGCCATCCAAGAAGCCCTCCTCCAAGGCGAGGAAGTTACCCTGCGCGGCTTAGGCCGCTTCCACCTCAAGTACCGTAAAAGCCGAAAAGGCCAGAATATTCGGGCTAGAAAAACTATTATCATCCCCCCTCGCCTCGCTATCAGCTTTCAACCCAGCCCCAACCTCCAAAAGAAAGTCCAGTCCAACCCCGAACTCCTCAAGCGCTTTGAGGAAAAGTAGCTCCCTCTGGCTTTGGCTTTTTTCGGGAATTGGGGTCTTGGGGGTGCTGCTTTTTTTGCCTCGGGGCCACTTGCGGAAGGTGGAAGGGGCTACAGCCGCCGAACTTTTTTGGCGGGCGGAGAGTGGGGAGTCCTTTTCGCCCGAAGAGATCCAAAAGCTTCTGCAGCAAGTCTCGGATACGGACGCTGTCAATTATCCGCCCTTAGTGGCACTGCTACTCATTTACGGGAAGCTGCCAGAAGGGGCTCCGCCCATGGTCTATATTCAGCGCTTGCGTCAGATAGAGACTCCCTGTGCTAAGGCATATTTGGGCCGCTTAGCGTGGCACACGGGTGAGATAGACAAAGCCTGGACCTACTGGAAAGAGGCTAACGACTGCCCCGAATCCAATCTCTTCTTAGCCTGGGCATACCTTCAGCAGGGTCAAAGCGACTCCGCCTGCACACTCCTAAATAAGTCTCTACCTATTCCCTCTGCGGCCCGTTCGTATTGGGAGCGGCTGCGGGCCCAGGCCAAGTGCCCCTAAGGCCACCCTTGGGCTTTTCCTACCGAAAGACTTGAGGATGGCTTCTGGGTGTATGGGGATAAGGGGGTATGAGGTTCTCCTATGCGCAGAAATAGCCCTAAAAATCACCAGCGTGAAGCACCGCCTAGCCTGAAGGAGTCAGATGAGCCTCAGCCTTTCCCGGGGCCTTTATCTCGCCCGCTAATAATGGAGGGAGATGTTTTTGGGCGGTGGGGGGCCCCCCCCGGGGGGCCCCCCCCCCCCCAGGGGGCGCCCGGCGCCCCCCGCGGGGGGGGGGGGGCCCCCCCAAAACCCACCCCCCCCCCCCCAAACCACA
>JAVVHK010000162.1:0-3836 GCA_032249525.1 Bacteroidota bacterium
AGCCTACCTTTACCCCCGAAAAGCCACTTCCTTACCCTTCTTTTTACGGAGCCGCCTCTTTTGGTGCGGTATGATACGATGGGGCATCGGCTGGTATGGGAACCCATAAACGACTCGGTACGGCTGGTCTATCGCTTTCTTCTTCTGCCAGGGGGCAAAAACTCTCCCTATCGGCAGCAGCCCATTCAGGATTTGATTCGGTGGGATAGTGCTCAGGGAGCCATTTATTCTATTCCCCCTAGCGGTGGGCCTGTGAGTGCAGATACTTTCTTGCCTCGGCTTCGGCGCGGCGGTAGCCTGACGCGCACGCTCACCGTCGGTACAGGGCAAAATGCCACGCTCAATAGCGCTTTCAGGCTCTCTCTGGAAGGGCCTATCGCACCGGACCTTTATCTTATCGCCGTGCTAACGGATGAAAACCTACCCTTCCGAACGGCTACCCAGAGCTTTTCGGATTTTGATAGGGTGTTTATTGGTTTGCACTGGCGGCAAAGTCAGCTTTTTCTCGGAGACTTAGAGCTGAGGGAATTCCAGACTCGGTTTGCCAACTTCTACCGAAATGTCTTAGGCATAGAGGCGCGGATAGATACGGGGGCTTATAAGGGGCGCATAGCGCTGGCCGAAGCGAAGGGCCGCTTCCATACCAATAGCTTCATGGGCCAAGAAGGGCGTCAAGGCCCTTACCTCCTCACTGGAAAAAACAACGAGCGCTTTATCGTTATTCTCGCAGGTTCTGAAAAGGTTTATGTGAATGGTCAGCTTATGCAGCGGGGGGCGGACAGGGACTATGTGATTGACTATACGACAGGTGAAATTACATTTACCCCGCGGGTGCCTATTACGGCGGCTACTCGGATAGTGGTGGATTTTGAGTATGCGGATCGCAGTTATGGGCGGACTTTTGTGTGGGTGCGGCAGGAGGTCGTTAAGCCTCGTTGGCAGATAGGTCTGAGCTACTTTCGGCAGGCGGATAATCCGCGTCGGCCCTTAGATTTTACGCTTACGCCCGAGGAGGAAGCTCAGCTTGCCCAACTTCCTAAAGGGAGCACCGTGGGGCTCTTACGGGGTGTAGATACCCTTCCCTATGAGCCGGGCAGCATCCGCTACGAAGCGCGGGATACTATTCTGAATGGTGTGCCTTATGTGTACTTTGTTGTGAGTCAGGACCCCAGTCGGGCGCTTTATCAGGTGAGTTTTGCCTATGTGGGGCCCGGTAAAGGGGAATATGTACGAGCGCCGGCTACTTTGAATGGGAATGTTTTTAGCTGGGTGGGGCCGGGAAGGGGAGATTTTATTGTGGGGCGGGCGGTGGCTTTGCCTACGGCTACGGACTTGGTATCATTGCGACATAGCTGGGAGGTCTTGCCGCGCTTACGCTGGCACAATGAAGCCAACCTCAGCCGCTATCAAGAAAATCGGTTCGCTTCTTATGCGGAAATGGGCTTAGCCACCCATCAGAAGCTGGTTTGGCAGATGCTTCCAGACTCCGCTCCCCTCCAAATAAGTCCGGAGATCGCCTTTCAGCTGGTTACGGCTGCTTATCAAAATATAGACCGAGTCTATGAGCGGGAGTACGGCCGCTTGTGGAACTACAATGATCGGGAGCGGGCGGACGAACGTCTATGGGAGGGACGCCTGCCTTTCACCTGGAGAAAGCGTTATCGTCTTACGCCTTCGGTAGGGCGGCGCAGGTGGGGCGATACCCTCTCTACTC
The DNA here is from genome assembly GCA_032249525.1 of Bacteroidota bacterium. Taxonomy (GTDB): domain Bacteria; phylum Bacteroidota; class Bacteroidia; order SpSt-205; family SpSt-205; genus JAPYWM01. Next base: position 1,715 of record JAVVHK010000162.1, read on the forward strand.
AGCGCTACACTTTGCTCTGGGAAGGTTTGGACACCACCCGGGGCCTTGCCGGTACCTACCTCGTAGAATATCTCCTAAGCACCTATCCTAGCTTAGCGGACAGGTGGATTCGGCATACAGGGCGGGTCTTTTGGGCTTTTCCTAAGATACGTTTGGGTAGTGAAGTCTGGACCGAAAATCGCCGCCGCTCTCTTGCAGATACGCTCACTTTTCGGTTTTATGACTATACGCCTTTTGGGGAGTGGCGGCCTTCGGAGCGGTTAGCGCTGCGCATAGAGTACAACTTTCGGCGGGAGTGGCAGGCCCTTCCCATAGAAGCTGTGCCGACCCTTCGGCCTCGGTTCTTTGCGCGTATGCCTCGCTTTTCCTTCGCTTATCAAGGCGAGAGATTCACCTTCTCCACCCAAGTTAGCTATCGCGTATTTGTGCCTTTGGATACGGCTTTTAGGCTTACGCCTACTCGCACACTCCTGAGTCAAAATACGTTACGGCTTCGGCGCTCGTCTTATGAGACGGAACTTTTTTATCAGGTTTCGGCGGAGCAGACGCCTCAGCGCCAGCTTATTTACATTGCTACGAATCCGGGTCAGGGCACGCATGAGTGGCGGGACTTTAATGGAGACGGCCTTCAGCAGTTAGAGGAGTTTGTGCCTGCGGCCAATCCGCTTTTAGCCAACTATCTACCTTTTGTTCGGGCGACGGGGCGGTTTTTCCCTACTATTGCTTTGAGTACGGCGTATACCTTGCGTTGGCAGCCGCAAAAACGGATAGCTTGGCTCAGTACGCTCACTAATCTTCGTTTAGAGCAGCGTTTAGTCGCGCCCGACAACCGATGGTTTCGGTACTTGCCGGTGCTTTCTCCGCGGGCGGATACGAGCTTGCCGCAATGGAACTTCGCTGGACGCCAGGATATTTTTCTTTTTCGGCAGAGCCCCCGAGGCGATCAAAACTTCTCTTTCCAGTATAATCTTTCTCAGCAGGTGCCGCTCTCGGGTCTTAGGCAAAATCGGCAGCGGCAGGTTTCCAGTCGTAGCCGCTACAACCTTTCCCGCTCTTGGGGCAGTGAGCTGGTGATAACCCTTTTGGACCGTCTTTCTACGGCCATCGCCCAGCCCGATCTTAATTATCAATATGTGGGTTGGGAGGTTCAGCCGACCTTTACTTTTCAGCCCACGGGCCGCTGGCGAACCTCCCTTGGATTTAGTTATAAGGAGCGCCGCCTCCAAAAGCCCATTTCAGGGAGGACGCAGACGTATCGGTTAGCTTTTGAGCAGCGGTATAGTTGGAAGGCGGCGGCTTTTGTGAGTGTGCGGGTGGAGCCGGCCTTCTATCGGGTGCCGGGGGCGCTTTCGCCGGTCTTGCGGTTTGAAGTGTTGGAGGGGCTTCAGGAGGGACGAAATCTGCTGATAGGGCTTACGTTCAATATCCCTTTGAGCCGCTACATAGAGCTGAATGCACTGTATGATGGGCGCTTGAGTGAGAAAAGTCCTGTACATTCGGCTCGCCTGCAAGTGCGCGCAAACTTTTGAGTTATGAGTTATGAGCGGGTGTTAGAGCGGATCTCGGCGGCGGCGCTTCGGGCGGGGCGTTCTCCGGAGGAAGTAACTCTGGTGGTCGTTACGAAAAATCAGCCTCTGGAGGCAATTCGGGCAGTTTATGGGCAAGGGGCTCGCCAGTTTGGAGAAAACCGCGTACAAGAACTGCTTGCCAAAAAGCCGCTCTTACCTTCGGATATTCAATGGCATTTGATTGGGCATTTGCAGACGAATAAGGTCAAGGCGGTTTTGCCGCACATCAAGCTTTTGCATTCGCTGGACCGGGAGAGTTTACTGGAGGAGATAAGGAAGCGGGCTGTGGAGCCCATCCCCTGCCTAATAGAAGTGAAGATTGCGCAGGAGCCTACGAAGCACGGGGTTTTGCCGGAGATGCTCTTGAGTTTTGCGGAGAAGGTTCTTTCCGAGCCCAAGGTGCAGCTGCGGGGTTTAATGGGCATGGCGACTTTTACTTCGGACCGGGCGCAGATTCGGCGGGAGTTTCGGACATTATATCGGCTTTTTGAGGAGCTTCGGCGGCTTCATCCTGCGGCGGATATCCTCAGCATGGGCATGTCGCAGGACTTTGA
>JAVVHK010000163.1:0-3832 GCA_032249525.1 Bacteroidota bacterium
CAAGGGCAAGTATGAGGTTTTAGCTTCGCAGGGGCATGTGCGGGACCTTCCCGAAAAAGGCTTAGCTGTGGAAATCACTCCTGATAAGCGGTTCATACCGGTTTACGAGATTTTGCCTGAAAAGAAAGCTATTGTTGAGAAGCTAAAGTCAGCTGTTAGTAAGGCAGATTCGGTGTGGCTAGCTACGGACGAGGATCGGGAGGGAGAGGCGATTGCCTGGCATTTGTGTCAGACGCTGGGGATAAACCCGGAAGAGCCTATTCGGATTACTTTTCATGAGATTACGGAGCGGGCTTTACAGAATGCTCTTAAGAATCCACGTCCGATTAGCATGAGTTTAGTGAATGCGCAGCAGGCGCGGCGCATTTTGGATCGGCTGGTGGGGTATAAGCTTTCGCCGCTTTTGTGGCGGGCGTTTCCCCAGGCTAAGGGAAGCTCCTCTAAGAAGCCGACGGCTCTTTCGGCGGGCCGCGTGCAATCTGCTGCCCTTCGCTTGATTGTAGAACGGGAAGAAGCCATTTACCATCACCAGCCCACCCTTAGCATAGAGGGCCGGATCCTTGTAGAAGCCGCCTCGCCCTTCTGGGCTAAGCTCGTCAAGCCAGCCTTCGCTCAACTGTCTGAAGCCCAAGCCTTCTGCAGCGCCTTAGTAGGCCGAAAACTCCGCATTACGGACATCCAGAAAAAAGAACACCAAGAAAAGCCGCCCCCGCCCGGGACGACATCGACCCAGCAAAACTCGGTTTTTCCATTCGTCGAACCATGATGGCGGCTCAGGCTCTCTACGAAAAAGGCCACATTACCTACATGCGGACCGACTCCACGCATCTGGCTCCCGAAGCCCTTACAGCAATCCACGAAGTGATTCGGCAGGCCTTCGGGGAAAACTATCTCCAGCCCCGAGATCACAGCGGAAAAAAGCAAGCCTTTGCCCAAGAAGCCCATGAAGCCATTCGGCCGACCGACCCCAGTCAGAGGGAAGCCGGCGACACACCCGACGAAAAACGTCTTTATCAGCTGATTTGGAGCCGTACCCTCGCTAGCCAAATGAAACCCGCCCGCTACGAAAAAACGCGCATCCTCTTAGAAGCCGATCCCCCCACGAACCCCCCCCTGGTCTTCTCCGCCGAAGGGGAAAGACTGGTCTTTGAGGGGTTCCGCCGCCTCTATCAAATACCTCGGGAAGAAACCGAAGAAACACCCTTCCCTGACCTTAGCAAGGACCAGCTCTACCCCTGGAAAGAATTCATCCTACGAGAAAAGTGGAGCCCTCCCCCCACCCGCTATACCGAAGGCACCCTCGTCAAGGAATTAGAAGAACGCGGCATTGGCCGCCCCTCCACTTATGTGCCTACTATTGAAACCCTCTTTCGGCGAAACTATATCCGCCGAGAAACTGTACAAACCCCTCTTCCGGCTTACCGAGAGCTCCATCTTTTTCCTTCGGGCCAAATAGAAGAAACTTCTATCACGCCTCCCCCCCGAGAAGAAAAGAATAAACTTGTGCCCACGGACTTAGGTTTTCTGGTTACCCGCTTTTTGAGCCGACACTTCCCCGAAATCGTGGATTACGACTTTACCCGAGAAATGGAAGAGCAATTAGACCATATTGCTTCGGAGGGGGCTGACTGGCAGGAAGTGATACGAAAATTTTACGAGCAGTTTGAGCCGAAGGTGGAGCACCTTCCTATGGACCCTGACCTTCGGCAGCGGCTTTTAGGGTATGACCCGGTTTCTCAGAAGCCTGTTTATGCCCGCTATGGGAAATACGGCCCTTATCTTCAGCTGGGTGAAGACACCGACCCGGAGAAGCGCCGCGCCAACCTCCCTCCTAATAAACGTTTAGAGACACTCTCCTTAGAAGAGGCCCTCACGCTTCTGAGCTTCCCCCGCCTTCTTGGCATGCACGAAGGTCATCCCGTAGAAGTCCACCAAGGCCCTTATGGCTATTATCTCAAGTACATGGGCAAAAACTATAAGATTCCGGCCTCCTATAGCCCGTTTAGCCTATCCTTGGAGGAGGCCGTGGAAATTCTTACCGGTAATGCGGTTCGCAGTGCAGGTATAGTGAAGCAGTTTCCAGAGAAGGGGATTGAGGTTCGGATGGGGCGGTATGGGTTATATTTTACCTACGGAGGGAAAAGCTACTCGCTACCCAAAGGGACGAAGGTAGAGGGGGTGACATTAGAGCTGTGCGAGGAGATATTAGCTCGACGGCAAGGTGAAGATTCTAGGAAGCGGCCGGTGCGGGCTCTTCGGAAGGGGCAGTAAAGAAGTCGGAGTTTTTGAGGGGGTACGGCAGGAAGGAAAGGAGCAAGCCCTTACTTATCGCCACTGAAAACACCGGCTCATCTCACCTCGCCTATATTGGCCTCTCCACATCCCACGCCTCTAAGTAATCCGCCACTCGCCGCACAAACGCCCCCCCTAACGCCCCATCTATCACCCGATGATCGTAGGAATGCGAAAGGAACATCATGTACCGAATCCCAATCATATCTCCTGTTGGCGTCTCTACCACGGCTGGTTTCTTGCGAATTGCACCTGTGGCTAAAATTCCCACTTGCGGCTGGAGAATGACAGGCGTCCCCATCACATTCCCAAAAGTCCCCACATTGGAAAGGGTATAGGTGCCGCCCGTGATCTCGTCGGGCTTCAGCTGCCCCGCTCGGGCCCGTCTAGCAAGGTCATTTACCACTGCCGCTATTCCCGCCAAATTCAGTCGATCCGCATGTCGCACCGTCGGCACAATCAGGTTATTATTTGGAAGGGCCACCGCCACCCCAATGTGAATGTCTTTCTTGAGAATGATTTTATCCCCCTCTACAGAGGCATTGAGCTGAGGAAACTCCCGAAGCACCTTGGCAAGAACCTCCACAAAAATATGCGTGAAGGTAAGTTTTTCGCCGTACTTTTTCTCAAACTCATTTTTAACCTTTTCTCGCCACAGGACGACGGGGGTTACATCGGCCTCCACGAAGCTAGTAACATGGGGGGAGATGTGTTTGGAATAGACCATATTTTCGGCGATGAGGCGTCGCATGCGGTCCATTTCTATGATTTCTACGGCGCCGCTGTGGGTAAAAGTCTTTTTGGGTACGAGGATAAAGTGTTCTTGCAGATACTGGATGATGGCTTCCAGGGAAGTAGGTAAGGGGGCAGTTGGAGCTGGGGGTTGGGTAGGTTGGCTCGTGGGGGCGAGGGTCGGGGTAGGGGTGGAAGGCTGGGTCTGCTGGCGCTGACGAAGGTAGGTTTCTAAGTCTTTTTTGGTTACGCGGCCGCCCATGCCGGTGCCGGGGATTTTAGCGAGCTCTTCCAGGGTTAGGCCGGCGCTCTCGGCGATCGTTCGCACGAGCGGCGAATAGAAACGATCGCCATCTCGGGCGGGAATCCGAGTGGGAGTTGAGGTACTACTGACCCCCGCCGGTGCGCTGGATTCCCCATTAGAAGCCGCCGCTACGGCAGGGACAGGAGCGGCTTCAGCAGGCGCCGCCACCGAAGCAGAAGTAGAAGCCCCTTCCTCGGCAATAATAGCTAAGACCGTCCCCACGGGCACCGTTTGACCCTCAGCTACGCGGATTTCCGTTAAGATACCCGAGACAGGCGCCGGCACCTCAGAATCTACTTTGTCGGTGGCGATTTCTAAAACGGGTTCGTCAGCTTCTACGCGGTCACCGGGTTTTTTGAGCCACCGGATAATACGGGCTTCCATTACGCTCTCGCCCATCTTGGGCAGGATCAGCTCGGCCATCGGACAAAATTATAGCAAACCTACAACCTTGAGAGCCTCCGCAAAAGCGCTCTGAAAGGCCGCAATAGCCTGCGAAAGACG
>JAVVHK010000164.1:0-3806 GCA_032249525.1 Bacteroidota bacterium
AACATGGGCGGCGCCAGCCCCCAGCGGGGGCTGGCGCCGCCTAAAAAGTAGTATGAGTTTGAGCTATTGAATGTGCTCGGACCGGTAGCTTATCAGGAGGCTGGAGTTTTGGCCCGAGCGGCTTGGGCGGCCTGGACCATATTGCGCAGGGCTGGCTCTACCTCTTCCCAGCGGCGGGTCTTGAGACCACAATCGGGATTGACCCAAAGGAGGGAGTCAGGCAAAACTCGTCGAGCGGCTTCTATCACCGCTCCCATCTCCTCCGCCGAAGGAATAGCCGGCGAATGAATATCATATACCCCCAGACCCACCTGTCTATCCCACTTCCCAAAGCGCTTAAACTCCTCCACCAATGTCCCCTTGCTCCGAGAGGCCTCTATGGACACCACATCAAAGTCCATCGCATGAATGTACTCCAAGATGCTCTCAAACTCCGAATAGCACATGTGGGAGTGGATTTGGGTTTCGGCCTTAGCCCGGGAAGCGAGCCGAAAAGCCCGCACCGCCCATCGGAAGTATTCTGGCCAATCCCGTTTCTTGAGCGGAGCCCCCTCCCGGAAAGCCGGCTCATCTATTTGAATCACCCGAATGCCTGCCGCCTCTAAGTCCCGAACCTCATCTTGAATGGCGAGCGCAATCTGATACGCTACAATCTCTTTGGGGAGGTGGGGTGGAGCATAGCTCCAGTTGAGAATCGTTACGGGGCCTGTGAGCATCCCCTTGACGGGCTTTTGGGTGAGGGATTGGGCGTACGTAATCTCCGCTACGGTCATGGGGGCCGGCCGCCATACATCTCCATAAATAATCGGCGCCCGATAAACCCGAGAGCCATAAGAAAGTACCCAGCCATGATGCGTAATCGCAAAACCCTCCAACTTTTCCGCAAAAAACTCCACCATATCGCTCCGCTCAAACTCCCCATGAACTAGCACATCTAAACCCATCTCCTCCTGGAAGCGAATGACCTCTGCGATTTTTTCCCGGATGCGGGCGTCGTATTCGGATTTGGAGATTTTGCCTTCTCGGTAGGCTTTGCGCAGAGCTCTAAGGTCTTCGGTCTGAGGGAAGGAACCAATAGTTGTAGTCGGTAAAGGTGGTAGCTGCAGGTGCTGACTTTGGATGCGTGTCCTTTCGGCGTAAGGCACTTCTCGGGTGAAGTCGCTTTCTTTAAGGGCGGCAATGCGGTCTCGGGTGGGTTGGTGATAGCCTAAGGGGGGCTTTTGCCAAAGGGCTTCAGAGGCCCGAACCGCCTCCGCAGCCGATGTATCCCCTCTCAAGTAGCGCACCAGCATTTGAATCTCCGTTAGCTTTTCCACGGCAAAGGCGAGCCTTTCCCGCAGCTCGGGAGCTAAATGCGTCTCCGGTGCTACACTCCACGGCAAAAATGAGAGGGGCGTACTCGGACCTACCCAGACCGTAAGCCCTTTTTTGAGAAAGTTTTCTATGAGGCGGGCTTTGGCGGAAAGGTCAGCTCGCCAGACATTACGTCCATCAATCACCCCCGCTATCAAGACCTTGTCCGTGGGAAATCCATACTGTTCAATCGCCTTAAGATTGCCCTCGCTGGAAACAAAATCCAGCGAGATGCCCTTCACCGGCAGCTCCACCAGCCGAGCATAAAAGTCCACGCTCTCATAATAAGTCAGCACATACAGTGGCAAACCCGACAGGCCATGATACAAGTACCCCACCAAAGGCACCAGTACATCATCCAGCACGAAAGCAGGTTCGTGCAAGAAAATCTTTTCGGCGCCGGCCTTTACCAGCGCTTCCAGAATTTGCCGATAGACAGGTAGAAGGGCTTCGGCGTAGGTTTCCATTTCCTGGGGTTCTAAGGGGCGGCCAGCCTTTTTGGAAAGAGCTAAAAAGGTGTAGGGGCCAATGAGAGTGGGCTGCGCGCCGGAAAAGCCGGCTTCTCGAGCAAGCCGAAACTCCGATAGAAAGAAGTTAGGGTCTGCTTGCAGGTGCAGGGGCTCCTCCCACTCTGGGACGAGGTAGTGGTAGTTGGTATTGAACCATTTCGTCATTTCCAGTGCGGCTTTACCCCGAGCCATCTGATAGTAGGAAGAAAGCCCTTGATAAGGCTGGAACCTTTGCGGAATCAGCCCCAAAGCCACCGAAAGGTCCAGCATCGGATCATAAAGCGAAAGCTCCCCACTCGGGTAAATATCTACGGCCTGAGCATAGGTAGCTAACCGCTCTTTTTCCAGGTGGGAAAGGCCCGCTCTGAAATCGGTTTCGTTGATTTTGCCATTCCAGAAACGCTCTAAGAGGGTTTTGTACTGACGTTTTTCCCCGAGGCGGGGGAGTCCATACGCAAAGGAGTGCATGGGACAAAAGTAGATTAATCCATGGGGATGGTACTTTTGAGGCATGCGAGGTGTAAGGTTTCTGAGGAAGTGGGTGGGGTGGGGGATAGTTTTCTTGAGCCTGGGGTTGGGGTGTCGGCGGGCGCCGGCATGGCTTTCGCAGGCGCCGCTTATTGGGTATCGTTATACGGATGATGCGGGGGGATCAGGTTATCTTGCGCAGCCGCCGCGCCGGATAGCAGTCCTTTCGCCGGCCGCTCTTGGCCTCTGGAGAGTCGCTAACCTCCCTACCCTCACCCTCATCGGATGTGTAGGCAGTGAAGAAGCCTACCAAAACTTCTACCTGCCTTGCGAAGACCCTTCAGCCCTCGTTGAAGCCCTCTACAAAGCTCAAGTGGAGTGGATATGGGCAGACCCCACCTACCCCTGGCCTGAAACCCCTAAGCCCCCCGCACCTCTCTACCGGTTCCAACCTAAAAGCCTGTCCGACTGGCTGGGCCGTTTGCGTCTGCTGGGAGAAATCTACGATGCGCCCCTCCTCCAGCGGGTGGCCGATAGCCTAAGAGAAAAGATAGATACCCTGACGCATCGCCTTTCTCAAGAGCGCCAGTTCAAAGTACTCCTCTTAGGCTTGGCTGATAGTCTTATTCTCTACACGGACGGGCACCCGCTGGGCCAGCTCACCCGAGAAGCCGGAGGACAGCCCCCCTCCGCCAAAAAGCCCTTCCTATCCCCACACACCCTCAAAGACTCCGCCTTTCTACCCGATTTTGTGATCGTCCCTGCTGAAAAAGCCGAAATCATCAATATGCTTCTCCTGGAAATTCCCGAGCTTTATAGCAGTCCTGCCATCCTCCATCGCCGGGTTTTTACTATGCCGCGTGCCCTCATGGAAGCCCCTTATAGCAATCCGCTGGAGGCCTTTTATCTACTGGTGCGTATCCTGCACCCCGAAGTTATAGGCTCAGAAGTTGCCCCCTTGTCCGAACCGCCGAAAAATCCAGAAGAGGAGCGACAATAACAGACTAATCACAAGGGAGGTTCCCAAGGGAAAGTAAAAACGGAAACCCGGCCGCTCTATAACGATGTCTCCCGGCAATCGGGGCCAGCTCCAGCCGCGCACACTGAGCCCATATAGAATAAGGCCCATCAAGATAAGGATAACCCCCAGCCCTATGAGTAGGCGCGCTAAGGTGCGCCAACTCTCTTCCATTATCGGGCTAAGATGAACCGATGGAACGACTCGCCAGCGGAGCGGCGCAAACGCAAAAAGTACACGCCATTCGGCATGGCAGAGGAAAGCACTAAGCGCCCATCGGGTGGCCAAGCCCCCTCCTGCCACAACCGCCCCGTCAAATCGTACACTGCATACCGCTCTCCCTCCTTAGGAAGGAATAAGACCCCACTCGTTGGATTCGGACCCAAGAGCAACTCCCTCTCCCCCTCTCTCAAACTGGAGCGCAAAATAGAATCCTGAAAAACTACCGATGCCGCCAC
>JAVVHK010000165.1:0-3777 GCA_032249525.1 Bacteroidota bacterium
ACCACTATCGGCCCAATCACAAAAAGCGGTAAATACGCCCCCACAAAAGGCGACAGAATCCCTTCTCGGGCGAGTTTTTTGCCCTGGGCATTAAGAATGTAAAAGACAATAAAAAACGCCGTAGAAAAAACCAGAGGCACGCCCAGCCCCCCTTTCCGAATGACTCCACCCAACGTCGCCCCCAAGAGGAGAAAAATAACGGCTGCCAGCGGAATCGCAAACTTGTAATGCCATTCTAATTCGTAGCGCCAGACGGTTTCGTCTAATTGACGGAGGCGTTCCCGGTAATACTCCATGAGACTCTTATCGCGGCGCAGGAGGTTTTCCGCCTGGATACGAAGGGCTTGGGTGGGTTGAGGGGAAGTAGTATCGCTGGGCCCACCCCAGGGTACGGGTAACCACCGAAGTAGATTCGCATAGTACTCGTCGTAAGTTTGGTCTCGTAGGTGACGTAGGCTGTCTATGGCTTTGCGTAGAGCTTGGATGTCCAGCATGTACTGATGTCCGGCGAAAAGTTTTTCATCCGATCGCCGCAGCCCCAAACCCGATATATCCAAGCGGAGCGTCATCGTATCAAAACACGCTTGCACCCAGGTAGGGGGACGCTGACTTTCCTGATAAGTCTCATACTGACAGCCAGCATATAATCGCAAAGTCAGGAAGAGCCAGGTTTTATCCACGAAAAACTCTCCCAAGGGCGCTGTAATGGTACGAGCGACGCTGCCATCCGGGTGGTAAGCATAGATCAAGACATCCTCTATGGTCTTCTGGTCTTTTTGCACGCGGCCGATGCGGATTGCATAACCCTCTATCCAGCGGTTGAAGAAGCCGGGCTTGAGGGCTAAGGCGGGCTTAGCCCGCTCCATATCGTAGAGGAGCGTATAGAGGCGGAGGTTGGCGCGGGGGATGAGGTACCAGCTGAGCGCCGCACTAAAAAGCATGGCCAGCACTCCAAAGTACAACAGCGGCGCTAAGACCCGGCTAAAAGGAACCCCCGCACTTTGAAGGGCGGTCAGCTCTAGCCTCTCCCCTAAGTTTCCCATAGTCATCAGCCCCGCCATCAAAAGCCCCATCGGCAGCGCCAAAAGCATCAGCGACGCCGACGCATAAAAAAATAGCTCCGCTAAAACCCCCGCCGAAAAACCCTTACCCAAAATATCCTCTTGATACCGAGAAAGAAACTGGATTACCAGCACGACCAACGTCGTACTAAAGCTCGCTAAAAAAGGCCCAATAAAACTTTGTAAGACGTAGCTATCCAGACGTTTCATACCCAGGCGTGGGGCAAAGCCGCATAAGTGGAGTAGAAACCGGTGAGCTTATCTTTCCGAACTAAGTAAAGCAGGGGGAATCGCTGGCAGAGTTCTCCGGCCTTGGCATGACGGAAGTAGAGGGGTTCGCCGGGCCGCAGGAAGGCTGGGGGATTAGGAATGTAGACGGGGGTTTGGACTTCACCGGCGCCTTCGTGGGGCAGCAGGCGGGCTGTGGGCGGTAACCATGGACGAGGTAGTTTATCCGGGCCCGGGGCGCCCGACGCTACATAACCTCCTCCCTGACAAGTAAAGATGTTCTCAGCTGGCCGTCGAGTAATCTCCAGGCTAAAACCAGCCGCCGGCCGAAATCGCACCGCCTCATACCCATCAAAGAACGCCGGCGCAAAAAACGCCGAGCCTGCTGTTACTTCCGTTACACTGGGGTCCGCCGCCGATAACGGCAAACTCCCCGTTCCACCCCCATTCACAAACTCCAACTCAAACCCCGCATCCCGCAATGCCTGCACAATAGCCTGCCGCTTCCTCTGCACTTCCCGCCACGAGCGCCGCTTAAGAAACCGCACTATAGGCGTCTTTATACCCAAGCCTCGGTCTGGTAAGCCAGCGATTTGAGCCTCATAAGCCATAACCCCCACAATCCGGATATTTTCTAAGCGGCGGATGCTTTGTGCAAGCGCGAGCACCTGTTCCTCCCAACGCAGAGGAGACCTCCGCACCCCAAAATACAACCAACCCCAGTCCGACGACATATCCACATCCAGACACACCAGCCCCTCTACCTTCGTACCTCGCAACCCATAATGAATAGCCTCCGCCTGCTCTATGCTATCTACCATGGCTATGGCCCGCTTTCCCTGCTGACGAAGCTCCACATAAGCTTCCACCTCCCCCTTCTGCATAAACGGATATCCAATCAGAAAGTCATTCAACCCCTGCCGACTTAGGTAAAGGCTCTCCCGAGCACTAAAAGTCATAAAGCCGATGAACCGACTATGAGAAGCCTGAATGTCTTTTAGAAGTGGTACACACCGAATCGACTTAGTAGCGATGCGAATAGGACGATCCCCGCTGTAGGAGAGCACCTTCTGGATGTTTTCTTCCAGAGCCTCTAAGTCGGCAAACGCCGTGGGGCGGGGCACTTCTCGCAGGGCAGCACTATATGCTAAGTAGGTCTCTTCCCAGGCCATGCTTCAAAGGTATGAGCGAAGGACTTCAGCGATTTTTTGGACAGTGCTTTCCCAGCTAAAGCGCTGAACATGCGCTAAACCCTTCTGAATGCGTACAGCGCGGGCCTCCCCAGGCTCCGTCAGCGCCTCATACAAGGCCCGGGCAATATCTTCCTCATCGTAAGGGTCTGCATAAAATGCTGCCTCTCCCCCCACTTCCGGTAAAGAGCTCACCCGACTGGTAACCACCACCGTCCCACACGCCAGCGCTTCCCCCACAGGAGAACCAAACCCCTCATACAACGATGGATAGGCTACTACGGCGGCGCTATTATACAGGCGAACCAATTCCTCATCCGGAACAATCCCCCGCCATAACACCTCTTCCTTGAAGCGAAAGCGCTCATAAACCTCTGAAACTTCTTGACGCCCCCTTCTAAATAGATAGCGTCCCACCACCACCAGCCGCAGCGGATCCCGATAAGCCTCCCGCAAATGCTCGTAGGCCTTGAGCAGCCGAGGAAAATTTTTCCGGGGGTGAATACTCCCCACATAAAGAATGTAGGGAATACCGCCACTCACTTGCTCCCGAATCGCAGAACGCTCATCAGACGCCAAAGGACGAAATAGAGTAGTATCTATACCGCTGTATGCCACGATTACCCTTTCCGCCGCAGGACTATAAATCTCCTCCAAGTCTGCCCGCACGCTCTCACTATTCGCTATAATCCAGGAAGCTAATCGGATGCTCTCTCTGAAAGTACGCCTATAATACGCCGCCCAACCTCTGGGTAAAAACTCAGGATGCCGCTCAAAAGAAATATCGTGAATAAAGAGTACGCTGGGCACTCGTTGGCTTATGGGGGCTGGGGCTATGCCGTAGGTCCCGAAAAAAACCTTCGGCTGATAACGCCTCAGTGCCCAAGGCAAGCTTAGCCGATACCATATCTCATATAAAGTCCAGTGGCGAGCCGGCGGTGGGACTACTACACTTCTTTGATTAGCTCCATAAAAAAACTCTGAGCGGGGGCGCCGGTCAAAAAGCATGTACACCTCTACATCCTTTAGCATCGGTAATAGCCGCCGACTCACCTCATGCGTAAAGCGCCCTAAGCCCTCCAAAGGCGGTAATAACATCCGCGCATCAAACGCGACTGACACGCCGCCAAAGGTGCAAAGTCCCCGTCATGTACAATCCCCCCGCAAATAATGCCACCGCCACGCCTCCCCATACCCCCTTCGTCACGTATGGCAGAGAAGATTGAAGCCACCGCATAAAGCCCCCAACCGCCACCCATATTCCCAGGAGCATCCAAGGCAAAGACCCTACCGGCCTG
>JAVVHK010000166.1:0-3740 GCA_032249525.1 Bacteroidota bacterium
ATCGCTGCTAACTGGCAAAAAATAAGACCTCTTAGGCGTGAGCCTTTCCCTCCGCCACTGCCGAGAGTGTCTTTGCACACGGTGGATAGTCTCCTACTTCTTAATGTACCGGGGCTTTCCCGGTATCGGATAGAGCGGTTTTTGCGAGTGCGGGCGGAGTTGGGCCCCCTCCGCAGTTGGGAAGAGGTGGAGGTACTTTTAGATAGTGCCGCCACAGCTTATTTGCAGAGCTGGCTTGTAGAGGACTTTCCCCCCGATACCTTTTCCGTACAAAATCTCAATGTCTTAGATAGTGCTGATCTGGTAGCGCTTAGGATTTGCCGGCCTGTGGCGGCGGGGCGGGTAATTCGTTATCGGTATAAGGTCCGAGGCTTTTCGGACTGGGCACAGGTAGATTCCCTGCGGGGGCTCTTAGCTATAGAACGGTATCGGCTGCGACGTTACACGACGCTGGGGGCAATCCCGGCAGCATTTGCTCAAGCATCAAAAACTCGGCCGGCTTATCCCATTTTAGACCTCAATACCGCCTCTGCCGAAGAGTTAGAACGTCTCCCCGGTATAGGTCCAAAGACTGCTGAACGAATCGTGCGCTATCGGGAAAAGCTGGGTTATTTTGTTTCTCTGGATCAGCTAAGAGAGGTGTGGGGGCTTCGGGAAGAGAATCTAAGTCGGGCCTTGCCTTATCTGAAAGTAGAAACCCGGGGGCGGCCTTTATCTTTACGGACGGCTTCGGTGGAAGAGCTGGCAGCTCATCCGTACATATCCTGGAAGTTAGCCAAATCCCTTGTCCGCTACCGCCGTCAATGGGGGGAGGGGCCCATTCCTGTGGAGGTATGGCGGGAATGGCTTCCTGATACGCTCCGTAATCGTTTAGAGCCGTACCTTACCGGCGAATAACTTTGCGCCCATGCTGTTAGAGAAAGAACTGCGGGAGGTGGTTCGAGAGATTCCCGACTTTCCTCAACCAGGGGTGATTTTTAAGGATATTTCGCCATTGTTTTTGCGGCCTCGGTTAGTGGAGCGATGCGTGGAGGAGTTATCTCGCCTCTTTCGGGTGCTGGATGTGAATAAAGTGGTGGGTATTGAGAGTCGGGGCTTTCTTTTGGGGCCGATGATTGCGCTGGAGCTGGGGGCGGGCTTTGCCATTGTACGTAAGAAAGGCAAGCTTCCCGAGGTGGCCGCCAGTATTTCGTATGAGTTAGAATACGGTTCTGCCACCATCGAAATGGCAAAGGAAGTCGTAGAGGCCGGCGACCGGGTGTTGATTCATGATGATATTTTAGCGACGGGGGGTACGGCGGCGGCAGCGGCCAAGCTCGTGGAAAATATCGGCGCTAAGGTGATTGGCTTTGCTTTTTTGATAGAGCTGGCCCATTTAGGCGGACGAAAAGCGCTGGAACCCTTCCAGGCTCCCGTAAAGACCATCCTCATTTATGAGCGCTAACGGCCTGAAGCCAACGATAAAACGGCTCCAGAGGAGCCTGCTCTAAGGTTGCGATGCAGGGATAAGGGGCTTTTTGAGAGAGGGTGTATTGGCAAAACCACCCACACCCATAACACGACATGGGCCGATGCAGAATAAAAGGCTGATAGGGGAAAGACTCAGGATACGGAAAAAAGCGTCCCCAGTGCCCGCCCCCCATGAGGACGAGGGTGGGACTACCCCAAGTGGCGGCAATATGTGTAAGACCAGTATCTAC
The DNA here is from genome assembly GCA_032249525.1 of Bacteroidota bacterium. Classification (GTDB taxonomy): domain Bacteria; phylum Bacteroidota; class Bacteroidia; order SpSt-205; family SpSt-205; genus JAPYWM01. Next base: position 1,701 of record JAVVHK010000166.1, read on the forward strand.
GCCGATCACTCCCCATGCCTGACGCAGCACCGCTATGCTCTCTGGGAGGGTGAGAGAGCCAGTTAGGTCTTCTACCCTGTGCGGGGGCAAAAACTTCCTCAGTTCCTGCACGTAAGGTCGCTCCTTTTTACTTCCTAAGAAAACGATAGGCAGGTCGAGCTTTCCGGTGATTTCTTTTAGGAGCTCACCAAATACGGCCAAAGGGACTATCTTATAAGGGACGGAAGCACCGGGCATAGCTACCAGGTAGGCAGGGAAGGGGAGCTCTACCTCCGGCCAAGACTGCGCTAATAGCCGCGCGTAAACACCAAAGTCCGGCGGCGCGATTTTCAAGATTTGGGCGATATGGGTGTAAAGGTGCCATTCGTGGGGGGCTTTTTCAGGCGGGGGCCACACCCGCTCGTAAAGCCGGGCATCCAGGTAGTGGCGCAGCGAGGGGGGCTCTAACGCCTCAGGATGACCAGCTATACTTTGCCGCGCCGATGCCGGGTAAAACCACGCCAGGCTATCCTCTACGGCGATGCGCCGGCGAAGAGTGGTATTGAGAAGAAGGCCTGAGGGCTCCTTCTTTAGGAGGGTCCAGGTTTGGCGCCGATAGGTGGGCGAACGCAAAAGCTTTTGGGGGACTAAGGGGGTTATCTTATCAAATAAGCCTGTAAAGCGGGCTAAATCTGCCCAGAGTGAGTTGGCTAAGAGGTGGATTTTTCGGTCGGGGAAGGCTTTTTTGAGGGTAGCTACAAGCGGCAGCCACAGCCAAAAGTCACCTATTCCATCCAGGCGAGGTAGGATGAGCCAACCCTCGTCGGGGGCATGACGGGGCCGCCCTAAGCAAAGCATTTCGCCGGCGGCCCACATACTACGCAAAAAGACTCGGCCCCTCGCCTCCCCCCGGCGAAGGGCCGAGCGCCAACTCCCCCCAAAAATCACAGATTACCTCTCCGAGCCTGTTCCCGCTCTATCGCCTCAAACAGGGCTTTGAAGTTCCCCTTGCCAAATGACTTGGCCCCCTTACGCTGGATAATCTCATAAAATACCGTCGGCCGATCCTGCACCGGTTTGGTGAAGATTTGCAGAAGATACCCCTCATCATCCCGATCTACTAAGATTCCCAGCTCCGCTAGATCTGCCACGTCCTCATCTATCTTCCCTACTCGCGCTAAGAGGTCTTCATAATAGGCCTTTGGCGTTTCTAAAAACTCCACTCCTCTTCGTCGCAGCTCGCGCACCGTATGCAAAATGTCATTCGTTGCCAGGGCGATATGTTGAACCCCCTGCCCGTGATAATACTCTAAGTACTCCTCAATCTGGGATTTTCGGCGGCCCTGGGCTGGCTCATTGATAGGGAACTTGATGTAGCCGTTACCATTAGCCATGACTTTGCTCATGAGGGCTGAGTATTCGGTAGAGATGTCTTTATCGTCAAAGGAGATAAGCTGACGAAAGCCCATCACGTTCTGGTAGAAAGCGACAAACTGATTCATTTCGCCCAGGTAGACATTCCCTACAATGTGGTCAATATACTGGACTCCGACGGGTTCGCTTTTTCCGAAGCCTTCCCACGGTACGAAGCCCGGCAGAAAAGGTCCTCGGTAATTCGTGCGCTCTACAAAGACATGCACGGTGTCGCCATAGGTGTGGATGCCCGAGAGCACCACATAGCCGTGCTCATCTTCCAGTCGGGTGGGAGGTAGAAAGGCGCGAGCGCCTCGCTTTGTCGTCTCCTCAAAAGCCTTGGTAGCATCCTCTACCCAGAGCGCGATGGTGCGTACCCCATCTCCATGCCGGTAAATGTGGTCAGCGATGAAGTTGCCCGGATGGTAAGGCGTGGTCAGGACGAGGGTTACTTTGCCTTGGCGCAGGACATAGCTGGCCGCTTCTCGGTAGCCGGTTTCTAGGCCCCGATACGCCACGGGCTGAAATCCGAAGGCATGCTGATAATAATACGCAGACTGCTTGGCGTTCCCGCAGTAAAACTCCACATAGTCTGTGCCGAGAATAGGGAGAAAGTCTTTTTCCTCAGTAGTAGGCGTAGTTTTTTCG
>JAVVHK010000167.1:0-3735 GCA_032249525.1 Bacteroidota bacterium
CGGTCTCTTGGATATTTAGCTCAAGTCGCTTTTCGGTCTCCTGGAGGGAGATTTTGAGTTTTTCCACTTCCAGGCGGAGGGCTTCTACCTCGTAGCGGAGCTTTTCTGTGTCGGCTTTGAGCTGCGCTTCGGTCTTTTGCAGATCTATCCGGAGTTTTTGAATCTCTGCCTGCAGACGGGCTTCAGTCTCCCGGATTTCCGCTTGCAGGCGAGCCTCGGTTTCCCGAAGTTCTAAACGAACTTTTTCAATTTCTGCTTGGAGGCGGGCCTCGGTCTTCCGGATTTCTGCCTGAAGACGAGCCTCGGTCTGGGCAATGTCCTTTTTAGAGAGGATGCGGAGCTTTTTGAGGTCGGATTTTGTAGCTGTCTCCTGGAGGGCATAAAGCTCGAGCAGAACTTCTACCTGCGCTTCGGCCTGTGCGGGGGAGAAGCCGGCCTCTTGAAGCCGCTTGACCAAATGCAGGGTATCAATAGGGCGGCGCGGCATCTTACAAAAATAACCAAACTTCTCTCTTCAGAGAGGGCTTCTATTAGATGACGGTTCATGGGGGGGAGGTTTTACCCCCCCAGCCCCCAATCCAAAAAAACCTAACTTGCACCCCGCATTACTCGGCTTATGGCGAAAAAAGTGTCTACTTCTCCCGTAGAGGTCTACTTAGATGCTATCGCGGAGCTCACGCAGCGGGGCGATGCCCGAGAAGAAAGCTACTATCCCATCCTCAAGGCGCTTTTAGAGAAGCTGGCCGAGGAGCTCAATCAGCCGCTCCAAGTTACCATTCTCCCCAAAAAGACCGAGGCGGGTAGTCCAGATTTTCGCATTTGGGATGGGGCGTATCGGGTGATTGGGTACATTGAAGCGAAGGCGCCAGGCACCAACTTAGACGTGGTGGAGCGCTCGGAGCAGCTAAAGCGCTATCGGACCACTTTTCCCAATCTCCTCCTGACGGACTTTTATGAGTTTCGCCTCTATCGGCAGGGGGAATGCCTCAAGCAGGTGCGGATAGGGCGTTGGGAGATTGCGCGGCGGGCAGGGGCGCGGCCGCCCACCGAAAACATAGACCAGTTTCGCCAGCTCATAGCGCACTTTTTCGGCTTTGTGCTACCGCCTTTGCTTACGGCGGAGGAGCTCGCTCGTCAGCTTGCGCGCCGAACCCGCTTCCTCAGGGATGAAGTGATTTTACCCGAAATCGCTCAAAAACAAAAAGCTCTCTGGGGCTTTTATGAAGCTTTTCAAAAGTATCTCGTGGCTGACCTCAAGGAGGCGGATTTTGCGGACTTATATGCGCAGACGCTCACGTATGGGCTTTTTGCGGCGCGCATGCGGGCTCAGGGAGACGATTTCAACAGGCGTTTGGCGCACGACCTCATTCCGCCAACGATTGGCATTTTGCGGGATATTTTTCGGTATATTTCGTTGGGGGATCCGTCTCCGCAGATGGAAACCCTCATAGACGATATTGCGGCGGTCTTGCGGGCGGCGGATGTGCAGGCGATCTTGCAGGCGTATCAGGCGCAGGGCAAAGGCGATGATCCTATCTTGCATTTTTATGAGACGTTTTTGGCGGAGTATGATCCGAAGACGCGGGAGCGGCGGGGGGTTTATTATACGCCGCAGGCGGTGGTGCAGTATATGGTGCGGGGGGTGCATGAGCTTCTTCGGGAGCGCTTTGGCTATACGTATGGTTTGGCGGATGAGCGGGTTACGCTCTTAGACCCGGCGGCCGGCACGTGTACGTTTTTAGCGGAGGCGATACGGGTGGCCTTTACGGAATACACGCGGCTTTTGGGCCGAGGCCTCAAAGACACCCTCCTGCGCCGCCATATCCTCCCGCACTTCTTCGGCTTTGAACTGCTTATGGCCCCCTATGCCATCGGCCACCTCAAAATCAGCCTCCTCCTCCAAGAGCTCGGCATCCCCCTCCCCGAAGGCGAACGTTTCCAGCTCTACCTCACCAACGCCTTAGACATGAAATCCCTCCAGCAGGACACCCTCCCCGGCCTCGCCTCCCTCTCCGAAGAAAGCTACCACGCCGCCATAGTCAAAAAGCAAGAACCCATCCTCGTCATCCTCGGCAATCCCCCCTATTCCGGCCACTCCGCCAATAAAGGCCTCTGGGAAAAAGAACTCAAAGAAGACTACGACGGCCTCCCCAGCTATTACAAGGTAGATAACCGCCCCCTCGGCGAAGAAAATCCCAAATGGCTCCAAGACGACTATGTGAAGTTCCTCCGCTTTGCCCAGTGGAAGATTCACAAAGCCGGTCGCGGCATCGTCGCGATGATCACCAACCACAGCTACTTAGACAATCTCACCTTTCGCGGTATGCGCCAAAGCCTCCTTCAAACTTTTGATGAAATCTACATTCTCGACCTGCATGGCAATAGCCTCAAACGCGAAACCGCCCCCGACGGCTCCCCCGACGAAAACGTCTTTGACATCCGCCAAGGCGTCGCCATCAGCTTCTTTGTCAAGCACGGCAACCCCGAAAAGCGGGGCGTCTACCACGCCGACCTCTACGGCCGCCGTGAAGACAAATACGCCTGGCTCACCCAACACACCCTCCACAACACCCCCTTTCAGCCCATCCAGCCCACTTCGCCCTTCTATTTCTTGGTGCCTCGTCAAATGCCCAACTCCGAAAGCTACTTTTCCTGGCCTTCGGTGTCCGAGATCTTTCCCCTTAGCAGCGTCGGCATTGTAACGGCCCGAGACCACCTTACCATCCATGAGACCCCCGAAAAAGTCTGGAATGTCGTTCAAGCCTTCGTGCAGCTGAACCCCGAAACCGCCCGAGAGGCTTTTCAGCTGGGCAAAGACGCCCGAGACTGGAAAGTGGCCTTAGCTCAGCAAGACCTTGGGGCCGACGGCGGCCCCCACAAAGATAAAATCACCCCCATCCTCTATCGCCCTTTTGATGTCCGCTATACGTATTATACCGGCCGGTCGCGGGGTTTTCACTGTATGCCCCGCCCCGAAGTCATGCGCCACATGCTGGCGGGGGAGAATTTGGCACTCGTTACCACTCGTCAAGTCAAAGCGAGCGAAACTTGGCAACATTGCTTCGTTAGCAACCGAATACTGGAGTCGTGCTTAGTATCTAACCACACCAGCGAGATCGGTTACGCTTTTCCCCTCTATCTCTACCCCTCCGCCGAGTTGCCGGATGCGTTCCATCAAGAACGTCGCCCCAACCTGGCCGAGTGGCTCCTGCCCAAACTGAGCACGGCCTACGGCTTTACGCCTGAGCCGGAAGAGGTGCTGGCCTACATCTATGCGGTTTTGTACAGCCCGACTTATCGGCGGGTGTATGCGGAGGCGCTGCGAGTGGATTTTCCGCGGATTCCGTTTGTGGCGGATGGGGAGGTCTTTCGGCGGATGGCGGAGTTAGGGCGGCGGCTGATAGACCTGCATCTTTTGCGTAGTAAGGATTTAGATCCGCCGCGGGTGCGGTTTGAGGGAGAGGGGGATGGTCAGATTCAGGGGGTGCGGTATGAGCCTTCCAGCCAGCGGGTGTATATTAGCAAGGCGCAGTATTTTGAGCCGGTTCCGCCGGAGGTGTGGGCGTATCAGATTGGGGGGTATCAGGTCTTGGAGAAGTACCTTAAGGATCGGAAGGGGCGGCGGTTGGAGGACCCGGTGCACTATCTCCGGGTGGCGACGGCGATAAGTCTGACGTTGGAGGTTCAGGCGGAGATAGAGGGGGTGTATGAGGCGGTGGCTAAGGGGCCTTGGGT
>JAVVHK010000168.1:0-3720 GCA_032249525.1 Bacteroidota bacterium
CTATCCTTGGCACTACGGTGGACTTTGGAAAACGTCTCCGATTTCCGGATGACTTTTTCCGCAGTTATACCACGCTTTCTTACCGCTACTATTCTGCTAAAAATGCCTTTTCGCTCCTGGGGTCCCAGGGAACTGCTTTTGTCAATATCATATCTCTGCGGCAGGCTATTGATCGGACCAGTTTGGATGCGCCTATTTATCCGCGCTCGGGGTCTTCTATTACCCTTTCCGTGGAGGTAACGCCCCCCTGGTCTTACCTGCTAAGGGGAGCCTACGAAAAGGAACGGGATGCCCTACGTTTATTGGAGTTTCACAAGTGGCGCATGGATGCGCAGTTTTATGCCCGAGTCGTAGGGAATATGGTACTGGCGCCGCGGTTTCGCTTAGGTCTTCTGGGCCGGTATAATCCCGACCTTCCGTTTTCGCCCTTTGAGCGGTTTTTCCTTGGAGGGGATGGCATTCAGGGCTTCAATATTGACGGCCGAGAAATCATCGCCCTGCGGGGATATGCGTCTCCTTTTATTGGGCCGGCCAATGGGGCCTTAGCTTTTACGAAGTTCACCTTGGAGCTACGGCAGGCAATCTCCCTCAATCCCACCGCCACGTTGTGGGTGCATGTCTTTGGAGAGGGGGGCAATGCCTGGGGACGTCTCTCGGACATCAATCCCCTTAATCTCCAGCGCTCCTTTGGGGCAGGTGTGCGAATATTTCTGCCGATGTTTGGACTCTTGGGGGTGGACTTTGGATATGGAATAGATAATGCTCGGGACCCAGCGGGTTTCCCCTTAGGGGGGCCGCGCTGGCACTTCATGATCGGTCAGCAACTATGAAAACCTGGCATAAACTTGCACTGGCCCTTCTTGTCTGGAGCCTTGGCTATGTAGCCGCTCAAAAAGTCGGGTATGTTGATACTCAAGCCCTCTTAGAACGCATGCCCGAGTACAAAGCCGCCGAACAGGAAATAGAACGGCTTACCCAACAATGGCAAAAAGAAATCGACGACCTCTACGCTCGCATCGAGCAGCTTTTCCAGCAATACCGAGAACAAGAACCGCTCATGTCCCCCGAAATGAAACGCCGAAAACAAGAAGAGATTGAAGCCGAAGAGCGGAAAGCCCGAGAGCTCCAGCGCAAACGTTTCGGCCCCAATGGCGACCTCTTCAAACAGCGAGAAGAAAAAATGAAACCTATCTTAGACCGCGTCCAACAAGCCATTCAAGCCGTCGCCCAGGAAAAGAAATTTTCTCTGGTCTTAGACCGCAGTGCAGGGGGAATCCTCTTATATGCGGAGCCGGCTTATGACCTTACGGATGCGGTGGCCGCCAAACTCGGACTGCGATGAGAAAGCTGTTTTTTGGGGGAGTGCTCCTTCTTTTCTTTGCGTGCCGATCCAGCTCAGACCCCCCAGCTTCTAAGCCCAGCCTGCGCATCGGCTACACCAATCTGGAACGGGTTCTCCAGCTCATGCCCGAAGCCCAAGCTGTAGATAGCCAGCTGCGCGCCTATCAAGCCTCGCTCCTGCAGCCCATCCAACAAAAACAAGCCGCCTTAGAAAAACAATACCAAAACTTCCTGGAACTCCAACAAAAAGGCCTCTTAGCTCCCGTAGAAGTCGAACAGCGCCAAAAAGAACTCCTCAAACTCAACGAGGAGATCCAACGTCTCCAAATCCAAGCCGAAGAAAAACTTTATGCCAAGCGAGCGGAACTCCTCCAACCTCTATCAGACAAACTCCAAAAAGTCATAGAAGAGCTCGCCCAAGAAGAAGGCTACGACTACATCCTCAATAACTCTAATGCCACGGGGGTGGCTTTCATTCTACATGCCCCAAAAGAGCATGATGTAACGAAACGGCTACTAAAGCGGCTGGGAGTTTCGCCAGATAGTCTCCCGGACGAGGAGCCTAAGTAAAATCCGTACCTTTGTCCGATGCGCAAACTCCTGCCTCTCCTCATCTTCACGTTTGCTTTCCTCTGGGCCCAAACTCCACCCTCCTCCAAAAAGGCCCATCGCATCGGCTACACGAACTTAGAACTCGTCCTCAGCTACATGCCCGAAGCCCAGCAGGTAGAAGCCGAACTGCGCACTTACGAAAGGAAAGTCCTAGAACAGCTCAACATCAAGCAAGCCTACCTCCAAACTAAAATAGAAGAATACACCGAACTCAAACAGCAAGGCAAACTTTCCCCTGTCCAAGAAGAAGAGCGCCGTAAAGAAATCATGCGCTTAGACGAAGAGCTCAAGCGCTTTCAGGAAGAAAGCGAACAAAACTACTTCAAAAAGAAAGCCGAGCTTTTACAACCTATCATTGAGAAGCTTCAAAAAGCCATTACGGAGCTGGCAGAGGCAGAAGGGTACGATTACATTTTGAATAACTCCAACTCCACAGGGGTAGCAACGATTTTGCATGGCCCTAAGAGTGAGGATGTTACAGAAAAGCTGCTTCGGCGGCTGGGGATAGACCCTTCTAAGTTACAGCGACCTACTTCCGAAACCTCGGGTAGTGGGAGCCCTTCTGGGGCCCCTGAGAAAAAATAGCCCCAGGAAAAGTAATGACGATTGGGGTTTTTGATTCGGGGTTAGGGGGGCTTTTGACGGCGCGGTATATCAAGACTTTTGCTCCGGAGGTTCGGATTTTGTACTATGGGGACACAGCGCATTTGCCTTATGGCGACAAATCGTCCTGGCAGGTGCAGGCGTATGCTCGGGAAATTGTGCGGTTCTTACTAGAGGCGGGTGCCCAGGGGATTGTGATTGCTTGTAATACAGCTTCGGCGGTGGCTCGGGAAGTAGTTTGGGCCGAAGCGCAGGGAAAGCCGGTTTGGGATGCGATTTCGGCTACTATGCAGCAGTTTGAGGCGGAGCCCCCTGAGTTCCCCTTAGGTGTAATAGGCACTTATACGACCATCCGCTCAGGCATTTATGGGGCGGCTATTCGGGAGCGATGGCCCGAAGCCCCCATCGCCCAGCTCCCCACCCCCCTCCTCGTACCCCTTATAGAAGAAGGCTTTGCGGATCATCCTGCGACGCAGCTCATTTTGCAGACCTATCTTTCCAGTCCTGCGCTGCAGGGGATTCGGAGTCTTCTTTTGGCCTGCACGCATTATCCTTTACTGATGGGTGCCATTGAAGCCTACTATCAGGGGCGCGGTGAGGCGTGTCGGCTCTACAATAGTGCGGAGACGTTGGCTCGCACTGTGGTTTCGGAGTTGGGGCGGCTTCCGGCCTTGCCTGGAAGTGCCGGGAGGGATGTTTTCTGGGTTTCGGATTATACGGAGCGATTTGCGGAGTTGGCGGCCCGTTTCTGGGGCGAGTCCCTCCCTCTCCAAAAAGCCCCTACTTTCGTCGGCTCCTAAGGAGAAGGGGGCCGCCTAAATAAGAAGAGGGCGTTGAGGCGTGAGGTGTAATACTCTGAATGCGAGTTAGTGGTATTTTGTGGGGCCGCCGCCCGCCCTGCGGGCGGGCGCGCCCATCCCCTCTTCGCATTAAGAAAGCCTTGGTCTCAAAATGGTATAAAGCGAAAATCGGGAGAGTCCCTCCGCCCCCCACGGAAGGCCAACAGAAACACCCCTCCCCTTCTTCGGAAAAGAGTAATGACCCCCTTCTCCCTATGCCCTTAGGCTCTCTTCTTCTCGTAGAATCGTTTTTCCCAGGCCCGCTGGTTCTGTTCAGCTTCGGTAATGTAAGAGCTAAAATAGGCGATATTTAACACCAGCCAGT
>JAVVHK010000169.1:0-3653 GCA_032249525.1 Bacteroidota bacterium
TTTACCTTATGCGGTTATTTGTGGGGCTAGTGCCTTCGGGCGAAAGCTTAGTGAGAATAGAGGCCGGTTGTCCTCCGCTTTTGCCGGCCGGCAGCCGCCGCGTGCCTTCAGCCAACCTACATTTGACGCTGGTGTTTGTAGCGCAGTACCCGAAGGAGGAGGTGGAAAAGCTTAAGCAGGTATTAGGCAAAGAGGTGTTTCAGGGCATAACCGCTTTTTACTTACAGCCCTCTCGTTTGTACTGGCACCGAAACACTTTATGGCTTGAACTGCGAGAGGATGCGCATCTGACAGAGCTGGCGGCGCGTTTGCACCAGCTTTTGGGCGTACCTTTTCGGCGGCCCTTTCGGCCTCATGTAACCTTAGCTCGTCTGTATAGTCCCTATCGCTTGCCGCTGGGAAGCTACCCTCTGCGCATAGGCGAAGAACCGCTTCTCTTTCCTGAGGCGTATCTTTTTCAGTCTCATTTATCACGGGGCGGAGCTGTATATGAGCGCCTGGCGCGGTATCCGTTACTGGCCGCTTCTAATCTACCTCTATGAATAAGATTTCGGTGCGGCGGTTGAGGGCTCGGCCTTCTTCTGTGGTGTTGGGGGCAATGGGTCGGCTACTTCCATACCCTCGTGCCTGAATACGGTCGGGTTTTATACCCCGCTCAATCAAAAACTGCCGCACCGCTTCTGCCCGCCGCTGCGAAAGCTGCTGATTATACATCGCCGTCCCCACGCTATCCGTATGCCCTTGCACTTCCACTTTCCACTTGGGATGCGCTTGCAGCAAACGTACCACTTCCAGCAGCTCTACCTCCGACTCCGGCTTTATGTCAGCCCGGTCAAACTCAAAAAATACATTTCTCAGACGTATGGTGCTCCCTTTCCGGGGCTTCTCTAAAGGCACGCGCAACTCGTATGCCTGATCCGATTCCCGCAAATCAAAGTGCTGACTATAAAACAAATACCCCGGTGCCTCCGCTAAGAGCGCATACCGACTACGCAGCGGCAAGGAAGTTACAAATTCTCCTGTTACTCTATTGGAAGTCAAGGCACGGATGGTATCCCGTAGCTCTAAATCTACTATTCGCACCCGAGCCGCCAAGGGAGCTTTCGTGAGACTATCATATACAAAACCCCGCACATAAGAAGCTGCCCGTTGTGGCTGTATCTCAGGCCATAAGGAAAAGGCATAAATATCCTCCTTTCCCAATCCTTCGGGTCGTTCCAGAGCCACATAACCTATGCGTCCAGCCGCATCTACGCAGAGGGTTTGTTCATCGCCAGGGGTATTGAGCGGATAACCTAAGTTTTTCGGGGTAGTCCAGCCCGTATCGGAGAGGTAGCTTACGAATAAGTCCATTCCGCCCATGCCTGGATGATAGTCTGAGGCAAAGTAGAGGGTTCGTCCATCGGCGGCGATCATGGGCGAGTACTCATTGCCAGGGGTATTGATGGGGGGGCCTATATTGATGGGGGGTTGCCAGGCGCCGTTTTTCCATTCGGTGTACCAGATGTCGCTGCCGCCCTGTCCGCCCGGGCGGCTGGAGGCAAAGTACAGGCGCTTTCTATCGTGCGTGAGGGAAGGATGCGACTCCCAAGCCGGGCTATTGACAGTGGGGCCTAAGTTTTTCGGCGGCAGCCAACGGTCCCCATCCAGCTCTGAAAAGTAAATATCACAGCTCCCTAACCCATCTGCCCTATCGCAAAGGGTGATGAAAGCCCACTGTCCATCAGCAGAAAAGAAGGCCGCGCCTTCGTTGCGGTCGGAGTTGATAGGGGGTCCTAAGGGCTGGGCAGGCTGCCAGCGGCCATTCTCATCCCGCTCACACCAGTATAGGTCTTCGTCATAACCCCCCATCAAAGGATTCGGTTCTTTTCCCGCCTGCGGCCTCCGAGAAGTAAAGTACAGCCTCCGCCCATCCGCCGTTAGGCTGGGTAGATATTCCGGATAGGGGCTATTCACAGCCGGACCTAAGTTCTCCAGCTTCAGGGGAACAGGCTTCTGCATAAGACGTGCGGCATGAACGCTGGTCTCTAAGAGCTGCGCCCCCTCTTCGTAAATACGTTTGGGAATGCCCTCTATGCCCATAACCACGAAGCGCCGCAAAACCTGCTCAGCCGAGTCATAGCGCATTTGCGCTACATAGGCTTTGGCCTGAAAGTACTGGCCCCAAGCTTTGCCTGCGGCCGAAAGCCCCTTCTGTCGCTCCATCTTTTGTCCTACCTCCAGAAGCCCAGGGTAATCTTGGCTCTGGAGGAGGATTTTTCCAAGTAGGACCCAGGCCTCTTCGTAGGTGGGTTCTATGCGGAGGGCTTCTTGGAGGCGGCTTTTAGCTTCGGCGGTGCGTCCGGCTTGGGCCTGGCGCACAGCTTCTAAGTACAGCTGATAGGCCTGCCGAGAAATGCCTTTCGGCTGCGCCCACAGGAATAGTCCCAGAAATAGCCCCTTTAAGATGTACCTCATGGTAAAGCTAAATAACGATGGATTTGCAGACTAAGTCGCCATTCGGGGTGGGTTTGGAGGTAGGAGAGAATCCATTGGAGCGCTGCAGGCTGGTAAGCATCGGGCTGCAGAAAGGCGGGTACGGGGCGCGTGATTTTTTCCCTTTGTTTTTCGGCCCAGCGCAAATCACTGGGAGCATGTATGACCACTTTGAGTTCATGGCAGAGCTCATAATAGACCTGCTGAGGCGGCATGAATCGCTTAGGGGAGAAGGTAATCCAGTCGGGCTGCGGGTCGGGCACCGGCCCGATCCCTGCCGTCTCCATCTGCACAAAAAACCCCGCCTCTTTCAGGGCTTTGATGAGGGGGCCCAGCGGATGTATGGTAGGCTCGCCTCCCGTAAGAACGACATGCTTAGCTTTACGCGCTTGGGCTTCAGCCACTAAGGTGGGAATATCATAGAGAGGCCATCCCTCACGAGGCCAAGAATGTCGCGTATCGCACCAGGTACATTCTACGGGGCATCCTCCAAGCCGAATGAAATAGGCGGGCTGCCCCACCCAATACCCTTCTCCCTGCACACTATAAAACTGCTCCACCAGCGGATAGCGCCCCTCAGTGCCCATTAGAAGCTTCTCCATAGGTAGGGCGTTGTCTCATCTTGAGAAAGGCCATTTGCGCGCTAAATGAAGGCAGATCCGGCTCAACCTCGCGGCGACGCCGATAAGTGCCATCCTTCTGGAGAACCCACGCATGCTCCGAGTCCATCCACAGCGTCTCGGCAATAGTCATCACCTGCTTCTGCAAGTCTGGGTCTAAAATCGGATACACCACCTCCACTCGGCGATCTAGGTTGCGCGGCATCCAGTCAGCACTGCCCGACCATATGCGCACTTCCTCTCCAATCTGGAAGATGTAGAGCCGACTATGCTCCAAGAACCGCCCCACAATACTACGCACTTCTATAGTCGGGCTAACAGCTAAACCGGGAATAAGACAGCATATTCCTCGCACTAAAAGGCGGATTTCCACGCCGGCCATAGAGGCTCGGTACAGCGCCCGAATCATAGCCGCATCTACTAAGGCGTTCATCACCAGTGTGATCCGAGTAGGTATGCCGGCCTTTTGGGCCTCTATGCATTGATTGATTTCGGCGAGGAAGGTTTCTCGTAGGTTTTCGGGGGCCACCGCAATGCGACGCCAGCTTTTTTGGCCTG
>JAVVHK010000170.1:0-3619 GCA_032249525.1 Bacteroidota bacterium
AAGGCTTTCCAGCAATTCTCGGCTTAGGAAGAGGCGGATGGGTTGGCCTGTGGGGGTGTGATGGGGGTCTTGGGCTTGGTCTAATCTTTCTACGAGGTGCTGCGCTTCTTGGAGGGAGAAGGAGCGGGGTTGCTGCTTTTCTAAGATGGTGTAGAGCAGTTTTGGGAGGGTTTCGTCCCAGGCCATGGCTTCGGTGATGTCGGGGGTTTCTTGGGCTAGGCGGAAAAGCTCTTCTAAGAGGGGCTGGGCCAGAGCTGGGGGCAGCTCGGCGGGCAAAGTATGCAGGACTAGCTCGCGGCCTTCGCGCAGTTCTATTTGCAGGCCGTAGTGGGCAAGGGCATTTTGCCAGGTGGCAAAGGTGGCAAGTACCTCGGGGCCAGCAGGTAAATGTACAGGAAAGAGAAGTCCTTGAGCGGGCAGAGGCCCCTTTCGGAGAAAGACCTCATAGGATAGTCTCTGATAGGCCCGCCATACATCTATGACCCAGGCGCCATTTTCGTGGGCAGAAGTGATGAGGTAGCGCCCCGCAACTAGGAGAGCCGGAGACTCCGAAGGCCCCCCCCGCAACCCAGAAAAGAGCATTGGCTTGGCCTTATGAGAGTCCACCCTCATGGAAGGGGCGGAATCCGATCCTGTCCGCTGAGCGAGAGGCACCTCGGAAAGAACAATCCCCCCTGCCGGAAGCGGCATATAGCTCTGCGCTATCGCCTTCTGGACAATACTCATAAGCATTTGCCGAATCTCCACCTCATAAATGAGCCGCGCCTCGGTCTTAGAGGGAACTACATTGATGTCTATCTCATGAGGGGGAATGCGCAGAAAGAGCCAGTAGAGCGGTCTGGCTTCGCCGCGCAAAAGAGGCTTGCATATTTGCCATAGGGCTTGTTGGAGCGCTAAGTGTCGGATAAAGCGTTGATTGATGAAGAGGTAGTTTTCTCGGTTGTCGGGAGGTGTTTTTTCGGGTGAGAGGAGGTAGCCATGGATGCTAAAGAGGGGGGTTTCTTCGGAGATGGGGATGAGGTCGTTGGGGTTTAGGGTGGGGTGGAGGGCGAGGATACGTTCTTGGAGGGTCTGGGCCGGAAGGTGATAGAGCCGTTCTCCATTGTGGTAATACTGATAGGCGATGTCGGGATGGGGATAGGCGACGCGTAGGAATTCTTGGAGGTTGTGTCGGTGTTCGGTGGGGGTGGAGCGGAGGGATTTTCGGCGCACGGGCAGCTGCCGAAAGAGCTGGGTTACGATGAGGGTGGTGCCGGGGTTACAGCGGGCGGGCTCCTTAAGGCGCCGTTCTCCAAAAGCCATGACGATGTGCGTGCCGATTTCATCTGTGGGGCGTCGGGTGAAAAGTTCTACATGGGCTACCGCCGCAATACTGGCCAGCGCTTCCCCCCGAAAGCCCTTGGTCTGAATCTGATACAAATCCCGCACCGACGCAATCTTGGAGGTAGCATGCCGCTCAAAGCACAGCTCCGCATCAATAGGAGACATGCCCACCCCATCATCCGTGACTTGAATGCGGGTTTTCCCGCCTTCTTCGGTCCATACGCTAATGTGTCGGGCCTCTGCGTCTATGCTATTTTCTAAAAGCTCCTTCAAAACCGACGCCGGGCGAAGGATAACCTCCCCAGCCGCAATCTGATTAATGACGTTCTCAGGCAAAATACGGATGCGCTGTTCAGCGGTGCGTATAGACATATTTTAGTCCGGAAAGGTCTGGAGGGCGGGGGCGTTTGCGGGTGGTCTCATACCGATAGAGGGCCCATCCCAGTTCCCGAAAAAAGTATAAGCCTTTTGACCAGTTGTATCCTGCTGCCGAAGGCCCCGGTACGGGGGATTCTACTTTTAGTACGGCCGACACAAAGAATTCCACTCCCACTTGAAAATCTACGATGTAGGCGCAATCCACCAGGTAGCCATAAGCCATGCCCACTTTATTGAAGATGCGGATGCGTTCGGGCAGGCGGGCTGTGTCGCTGGCTCCTAAGAGAAAATACTTGCGCACGGCATCATGGTAGATGTGGGGAGGGTAGGCCTTGGAGAGGCCTGTCTCAGAGGGATACATAGACAGATAGCGCCTGAGCAGAGCATAATCTTCGGTGCGCAGTTGGAAGCGCTGGCGCCGGGGTACCGCTATGGGGAATATGAGACTGATGAGCATTTGGTGGGCGTCTTTGAGGGAGAGGGCGTTGCCTTGGGGGTCTAAGAGGTAGGGATGCCCGGCATAAGGATGAGCCGGCAGAGAATCCACGCACCGCGGCGCCATCCGGTGAAGCTCTTTCCCTTCGGGCGAGAGGAGCCTCATTCCTTCTACACACCGGTTCTCCGCAGGGCTGCAGCTGCGTCCCAGCCGATGTCCAAAAAATACCGACTTATATCCCCGCTGTGAGAGGGTCTGTACCGCTTCCCAAGGCGGCACCAATGCATAAAAATAGTCAAAAGTCGGATTATCGCTGAAAACCAGCTGCCGAAGCACCGCTTCCTCAATACTATACAGCTCCAATGGCGCATCCCGCAAACATCCCCGATTCCCACGCTCCAACTGCATGAGACTTTTATGCGTAACGCCCAAACTACGAAGGTGATTTACTTTTTCCAGAGCTAAAACAGCCAGAGGGAGCTTGACTAAGCTCGCAGGATAAAAGTATTCATTCGTATCCAGTCGCAGCGCATAATGTTTGAGAATAGGGCGGTTTTTAGCGTCGCGATTGACTTGTGTGTAGATAATCTGGATGTGATATTCGGCGGCCTGCTGCAGATAAGGAAGCAGCTGTGGGGCTTTCTCCTGGATAAAGCGGCGAAGCCACACAGTATCGGGGGCGCTGAGGGTATTGACCTGGGGCTTGTAGGTATCAGGGGGCACCAAACCCAAACTAAAAATACACCCCCACCAGAGTAACCTTGCGAGCTTCATATAAGAGTGCCGGAAGCGGCAATTTAATGCTTGTCAGCAAAATCAGCCCCCCCTGAGGTCGCCGAATCCAGAATGGCCAGTAAGGTTCTACCGACACTATCCATCGTCGCCGTTCCCGCGCGGCGATCTCAGGCCATGGTACCTCTCCGTAGCCGCCCAGAAGCCCACTTGCTCCATAGCCCAAGGCCAGCCCCACCGGCCACCGCTTGCGATACACACAAAGCCAGTAAGTCTGCCCATTATAATCCTTTAGAATCTGGGATAGCCCCCGCCCCAAAACCTCAGGTCGCTGCGCCGCATAGGGCGTCCAATGAAAAGAAAACTTCAGTTCTATATCCCAGCTGGTCCGCTCCAAAACCCGCTCCCGAAAAAGAAACAGCAAACTGCCTGCGGTATTGCTTGCTAAATCCCATAAGGAAGCTCCCCACTTCGGGAAAAATCCATCGGCTATTTCTATGGTGGCTTGGTAGCTCCATGCCAAAGCCGCTCCTATCCAGAGGGCTTGTCTGGAAGGGTATCCTGCGGCTTGTGCTGAAGCATATCCTATGCGGCTAAGCTGATAGGTCGTCCAGGCATGTCCCACCTTATCTACCTGTTTCCATTCGCGCCCGTCGTTAAACCAGCGCCAGCCTTTGGCGCTGCCCCAGTCGTACCAGCTTATCATAGGCGCAGCATAGACCAACCCATAAGCTGCCCCCGCCCCCACCC